>SLNF01000291.1 GCA_007133145.1 Nitriliruptorales bacterium | reverse complement strand
TCACGGCCCCTCGCGGGGCGCCTGGGGCGCTACTTCTCCGACGTGCTGGGGCGCACGACGAGCACGGGCGCCTTGGCGTGGCGGGCGACCTGCTCGGAGACCGAGCCGAGCTTGAGCCCGGCGAAGCCTCCCCGTCCACGCGAGCCGACGACGACGAGGTCGGCATCGCTCGAGCGCTCGATGAGCGCGCGCGAGGCGCGCTTGTCGGCAATGACGTTCCACTCGACGTCGATGTCGGAGAGGTCGACGGCCAACTGCTCGAGCCACTTGCCGAGCTGCTCGTTGGCCTTCTCCCGCGCCTTCTCGACGTCCTTGGTCGTCTCGCCCCGGTCCGGCGCGACCGGGAAGGCCGCCCGCGGCTCCGGCGGCGGGAACGCGTAGACGACCTCGAGGGTGCCGTCACGCCACCTCGCCTCCTCCGCCGCGCGCTCGAGGGCCTCCACCGAGGCCGGTGAGGCATCGACTCCTACGAGGATTCTCGCCATGGGTTGTCCCGTCCCTCCGCTAGCTCGTCGTGTCGTCCTCGGAGTCGCCCAGGCGCTCCGCCGCGGCGGTCAACTCCGGATCCTCCTCGCCCTCGCCGTACTCCTCATCGCCGTTGGTGATGAGCGGCTGCCCGGGGATGTCCTTGATCGTCACACCCTTGCGCTCGGCGCGCAGGCCCTTCCACAGTCCGGCGACGACGAAGAGGAGGACGACGGTGAACGGGAGCCCCGTCGCCACCGCCCCGGCCTGCAGGGCGTTGAGCGCGAGGTCACCGCCGGCGTAGAGCAGGATCGCGGCGACGAGCCCCTCGCTGACGGCCCAGAACACCCGGGTGGGCACGGGCGGGTTCGGGTTGCCCCCGGTCGAGAGGATGTCGATGACGAAGGACCCCGAGTCCGAGCTCGTGACGAAGAAGAAGACGATGACGAGGATCGCAACGACCGCCGTGACGTTGAAGAGCGGGAAGCTCTCGAGCATCGCGAACATCGCGACCGGTGCGCCGCCGACCTCCATCGCCCCCCAGATGTCGCCGATGCCGCGGGACTGGAGGTCGATCGCGGTGTTGCCCATGACGGTGAACCACAGGAAGGACACGAGCGTCGGCACGAGCAGGACACCGAGGACGAACTCGCGGATCGTCCGGCCGCGGGAGATGCGGGCGATGAACATCCCGACGAAGGGCGCCCAGGAGATCCACCAGGCCCAGTAGAAGAGCGTCCAGGCCCCGAGGAAGCCCTCGAGGTCCTCGTCGGCGTAGGTGCCGCTGGCGAAGACGAGGCGGAAGAAGTCCTGGAGGTAGTTGCCGAGGTTCTCGACGTAGCCCGACACGAGCATGACCGTCGGGCCGACCGCGGCGACGAAGAGCAGGAGCAGGCCGGCGAGGACGAGGTTGGTCTGTGACAGCAGCCGGATGCCCTTGTCGAGACCGGTCACGACCGAGATCGTCGCCGCGGCGGTGATGACGGCGATGATCGCCATCTGGACGCCGGTCGCCTGCTCGACGCCGAAGACGTACTCGAGTCCGGCATTGATCTGCATCGCCCCGAGGCCCAGCGACACGGCCACGCCGACGAGCGTGCCGAGCACCGCGAGGATGTCGACGACGTTGCCGACCGGGCCGTAGATGCGGTCACCGATGAGCGGGTAGAAGGCCGCACGGACCGTGAGCGGCAGGTTGTGGCGGAAGCCGAAGTAGGCGAGCGAGAGCGCAAGGACCGCGTACATCGCCCACGGGCCGATCCCCCAGTGGTGGTAGGTCCACACCATCGCGTCGGCGGCGGCGGCGACGGTCTCGGGGTCCTCCACCGGTGGGGCCATGTAGTGCCACATCGGCTCGGCTACACCCCAGAAGAGCAGGCCGATGCCCATGCCGGCGCTGAAGAGCATCGCGAACCACGTCGGGTAGGAGTAGTCCGGGCGGGAGTCGTCGGGGCCCAGGCGCACCTTCGCGTTGCGGCCGAAGACGAGGGTGAGGCAGAAGATGATGAAGACCGCGATGCCGGTGATGAACAGCCACCCGAAGTTGTCGGTGACGAAGGCCAGGACATCACCGAGCACCTCGCTCGCGGTCTCGGTGAAGACCGCCCCCCACGCCACGAAGGCGATGATGAGCGTCGCCGACACGCCGAAGACGACGGGGTGGATCTGCTGCAGGACCGACTGCTTCTCGCTCGACGCTTGCTGCTCCGTCGTTGCCATCAGGCGTCCTCTCTCGTCGTGCGGGGCCACGCCAGGACGTCCTGGAGGATGAACCGGCCCCTCGCAGACACGCGGACCGCACGCGAAGGACACGCGACATGGGTTGGTCCGCCGGACAGGGTTGAACCGTTCCGACCCTAGCGAACGATCAGCATCGTGCAAGGAGGGCGTCGACGCGCGGCGTCGCCGGAGCGCCGAGCATCCGGGCGACCCGGGCCCGCGACCTCGTGCGCGTTGGGCGCACGTCGGGGCGTCGGGTGCCGGGCCAGGCGCCGCTCAGGCGGCGTGGCGGTGCGCGGCGAAGAAGTCGGCCTCCTCACGCCCCAACGGCGTCGCCGCGGGCGCGCCCTCGCTGAGCTCGGCCATGATGCGGTGCCAGTTGGCCGTGGGCTCGAAGCGCGCGAGCAGGGAGTTCACGCCGAAGGTGATGCGGTTGAGCAGGAGGTACTCCGCCGGCATGGCGAGCTGGTGCAGCGTCGCGCGGTAGGGGCTGTCCGGGCTCGAGCTCGCCGCGACGACGCGCCGGGCGTACTCCGCGGTGTAGGTGTAGGGCGCGTCGTCGATCATCGGCTCGCGCAGGAGCTGGAACCAGGCGAGGGCGACGTCGAGGTCGGCGGCGGAGTCCTCGGGCATGAGGCCGGCGGCACGCATCGCGCGACCGAGCTCGGCGGGGTCCGCGGCGGCCACGGCCCGGTGGACCGCCTGCAGGCGCGCGCGGGCCTCGCTGCTGAAGGCCTTCGAGGACCCGTAGTCGAGGAAGGCGACGCTGCCGTCGTCGCAGAAGACGAAGTTGCCGGGGTGGGGGTCGGAGTTGAAGATCCGGAACCGGTAGAGCGAGCCGAAGACGAAGCGGAAGATGATCTCGCCGTAGCGGTCCCGCTCCTCACGGGTCGCCGAGTCCCGCATCGCCGCGAAGCGCCGGCCGGGCACGTACTCGCTCACGAGGACGCGGGGGCGGGCGAGGTCGTCGATGACCCGCGGCACACGGATGAAGGGGTGCCCGGCGTAGCGCTCGGCGAACGCCCGCTGGTAGCGGGCCTCCTCCTGGTAGTCGAGCTCGGCGAGCACGCGCGTGCGGAGCTCCTCGAGGAGCTCGCGCGCGTCGATCTCCGGGGCGACGAGCCGGGCGAGGCGGGCGAGGCCCTCGACGTTGGCGAGGTCGGCCTCGACGGCCTCGGCGATCCCCGGGTGCTGGACCTTGACGACGACCTCGGTGCCGTCGCCGAGCGCCGCGCGGTGGACCTGCCCGATCGAGGCCACCGCGAAGGGCTCGCGGTCCCAGCGGGCGAAGACCTCCCCCGGCGGGGCGCCGTACGCCTCGGCGACGGTCGCCTCGATCGTCGCGGTGTCGCTCGGGGGGGCGGCATCGGCGAGGGCGGCGAGGCGCTGCTGGTAGACCTCGCTCATCTCGACGTTGAGGTCGACGTCGACGTAGCTGAGCAGCTGCCCGAGCTTCATTGCCGCGCCCTTCATCGACCCGAGGTGCGCGAGGACCGCCTCTGCGACGTCGGCGTGGGCCGACGCCGCAGCTTCGGCGTTCCCGCGACGATCGGCGCGGTGGGCCGACCACAGCTTCGAGCCCGCCCGCGCCGAGAGCGAGGCGAGCCGGGCGGTGCGGACGGCACGGCCGCCGAGGCTGCTGCTCATGCCGGTCTCTCCCTCCGACGCTGCGTGGCCACACCCTTGCGTGCGAATCTCCGCTAAGTGTGCGTCCCGCAGGCCGCGCCCAAACCGCGGCGCGCGGACGCACCGGGGTCGTGGCGTCGTGCGGCAGCGTGGACCAGGGGTCTAGGGCAGCAGGAGGACCTTGCCGGTCGTCGCCCGCGCCTCGAGACGGCGGTGCGCCTCGGCAGCGTCACCGAGCGGGTGGGTCTCCCCCACCCGGACGTCGAGGTCGCCCGAGGCCACGGCGTCGAGGAGCTCGCCGGCGCGCCAGACGAGCTCCTCGCGGCTGGCGATGTGGTGGGCGAGGTTGGGCCGGGTGAGGAAGAGCGACCCGCCCTTGTTGAGCCGCTGGGGGTCGACGGGGGGCACCGGCCCGCTCGACTGCCCGTAGAGGACGAGCATGCCGCGAGGCACGAGCGAGGCGAGAGAGGCCTCGAAGGTCGCCTCGCCGACGGAGTCGTAGACGACGTCGACGCCGCGGCCCTCGGTGAGGCGCGCGACCTCCTCGGCGACGTCGGCTTCGTCGTAGCGGATGACCTCCTCGGCGCCGGCGCCCCGCGAGAGCTCGGCCTTGGCCGCGGTCGACACCGTCGCAAGGACGGTCGCGCCCCGGGCGACGGCGAGCTGGGTGAGCAGGAGCCCCACCCCACCGGCACCGGCATGGACGAGCGCCACGTGGCCGGGAGCGAGGGGGAACGTCGAGGCGCTGAGGTAGTGCGCGGTGAGACCCTGGAGCATGAGCGCCGCAGCGGTCTCGAGCGCGACGCCGTCGGGGACGGCGACGAGCCGCTCGGCGGCGACGACCTGCTGCTCGGCGTAGGCGCCGGGGGCGAATCCGTGCGCGACGCGGTCACCGACCGCGAACCCGCTGACGCCCTCGCCGACCGCCTCGACGGTCCCGGCCGCCTCCATGCCCGGCACGAAGGGCAGGGGCAGGGGGTAGGCCCCGGTGCGGTGGTAGACGTCGATGAAGTTCACCCCCGCGGCGGCGACGCGCAGCCGAACCTCGCCCGGTCCGGGTTCCGGCGTCGGGGACTCGGCGAGGACCATGGCCTCGGGGCCTCCGGGTTCGCGGACCTCGATCGCGCGCATCCTGCCCTCCTCGGGACGACTCGGGTCCCGGCACCTCCGGGTGAGGTCGCGTAGCCTACCGGGAACCCTCACCAGGCGGCAGGCACGAGGACGCACGAGGAAGGGTGAGTCATGGTGACGCTCGCCGATGGGACCTGGCAGGTCGGGGAGGCCGGCAGCGTGACCTTCCACGTCGAGGACGGCGGCCTGCGCCTCGACGGGGTCGACCCGGTGACCGGCTGGACCCCGACGGTGCGCGCCGAGGAGCCCGACCGCCTCGCGGTCGCACTGCGGCGCGGACGGGAGGAGCGCATCCTCGAGGCGCGCTACGACGGGGCGACGCTGCGCATCGAGGTCGAGCACGACGACGACGACGCCGACCCTGGGCGCTTCTGCGTCGGCAGCGCCGGTGAGGTCGAGGTCGCCGTCGACGGTGGGGAGCTCCGGCTCGTCGAGGTGGCGACCAACCCCGGCTGGACGATGGAGATCGACACCGACCGCGGCCGCACCGTCGACGTCGGCTTCCGTCGCGGCGAGATGAACTGGGACTTCGAGGCCGAGCTCGCCGACTCCGGCCGCCTCGCCATCGAGACCGAGCTCGCGCTCGAGGGGCCCTACCCCGCCTGAGGGTGCCCGCTCACCGGCCCGTCCCCTCGTGACGCTCCAACCCCGCGGGATGCTCGACGACGATCTGCGCGACGCCGTCGCGCTCGCCGATCGTCCCCGCCGCGCAGACGACCTCGCCCTCGAGCGCGTGGAGGTCGAGGGTGGCCGCCTCGCGGACCTCGGCGTAGACGACGACGTCGAAGCGCGGCTCGTCGGGATGGGGCGCGCCGAGGTTGAGGAACGTCGGCTCGCCACCGACGTCCGCGGCGGTGGTGACCGCGGCGACCGCCCCGGCCACCGCGCCCCGGGCACCGACGTGCTCGGCGGCCTCCCGCCACGCCAGGGGGTCCTCGCAGGTGGCCACGGCGTCGTCGGGGGCCACGCCACCACCGATGCGGCTCAACCCGAAGCTCACGACGAGCAGGATGCCGAAGGCGACGCCGACGAGGTTGCGCCGACGCTCCCGGCGTGCCGCGGCGTCGTCCTTGGCCATGACCCCACGGTACGCCGCGCAGCGGGCGGGGTAGGAGCGCCCGGGAGCCCGACGCCGTCCCGACGACAGGAGCCTCCACGATGACCGCCACCACCCCCGTCGCCGAGAGCGGCACGCTCCGCCTCGGCGGTGACCTCGAGGTCCACCGTCTCGGCTTCGGCGCGATGCGCCTGACCGGTCCCGGCGTCTGGGGCGAGCCAGCCGACCGCGACGAGGCGGTCGCGGTGCTGCGGCGCGCCGTCGAGCTCGGCGTCACCCTCATCGACACGGCCGACAGCTACGGCCCGGAGGTCAGCGAGCGCCTCATCGCCGAGGCGCTGCGGCCCTACCCCGACGACCTCGTCATCGCGACGAAGGCGGGTCTGGCCCGCACCGGCCCGAACGTGTGGGTGCCGGTCGGCCGCCCGGCCTACCTCGTCCAGCAGTGCGAGCTCTCGCTGCGGCGCCTCGGCCTCGAGCGCATCGACCTCTTCCAACTCCATCGCATCGACCGCGACGTCCCGCTGGCCGAGCAGGTGGGGGCACTGGCCGAGCTGCGCGAGGCCGGCAAGATCGGCCACATCGGCCTCTCGGAGGTGACCGCGGCGCAGCTCGCCGAGGCCCGGGAGGTCGTCGAGGTCGCGAGCGTGCAGAACCGCTACAACCTCCTCGACCGCGCGCACGAGGAGGTGCTCGAGGCCTGCGAGGCCGCCGGCATCGGCTTCCTGCCCTGGTTCCCCGTGGCGACCGGCGAGCTCGCCCAGCCCGGCGGCGTGCTCGACGCGACCGCGGCCGCGCACGACGCGACACCCGCGCAGATCGCGCTCGCATGGCTGCTCGCCCGCTCGGAGGTCATGCTCCCGATCCCCGGCACGAGCAAGGTCGCCCACCTCGAGGAGAACTGCCGCGCCGCGACGGTCGCGCTCTCCGCGGAGGAGGTCACCGAGCTCGGGGACGCCGCGGCAGTGCTCAGCGCCTCCTACCGCCGGTCCTAGGGCCGCTCAGAGGTAGAGGGGGCCGGGCGGGTCGACGAGCCGCCGCAACCGCCAGGCGGTCTCCACGGCGTAGCACAGCGCGAGGGTCGACTGCTCGGGGAGTGCGGCGAGCGAGCCGTCGTGCAGTTGCCCCTCGACGACCTCGGCGAGGTCGGCAGCGAGCTTCTCGAGCGCCTCGGCGCCGCGGCGCACCCGCTCGCCCTCCGGCGTGGCGAGGTCGACCTCGGGGGTGTCGGTGTCGACCGACAGCAGCGCGGTCTGCAGACGGCTGGCCGCGTCGGGGAAGAGCTCGTCCTCGAGCTCGCCGGCGGCGCGCACCACGGCGAGGGTCGCGCGCACGTGCTCGCCGACCGGCTCCTCGGCCCAGCCACGCGCGGCCGCCTCGGCGACGACGTCGGCGAGCACGAGCGGGTGGGGCGCGGCGTCGGCGGCGACCGCCATCCACTGGCCACCGAGCAGGGGGACCTCCTCGTCGACCCACACGAACCGGTGCGTGCGCCCGGCACCGGGCTCCTCGGTCACCGCCGCGCCCTCCTCCTCGCCTGGGGCGCACCCTAACGCACCGGGTCGGTCTCCGGGAGCTCTCCCTCCGTGGGCAGGCGCCAGTCGACCGGCGCCGCGCCCTGGGCGACGAGGAGGTCGTTGACGCGGCTGAACGGTCGCGAGCCGAAGAACCCCCTCGATGCCGACAGCGGGCTGGGGTGGGGCGCCTCGACGCACGGAGCGCCGCCGAGCAGCGACCGCGCCTGGCGGGCGTCGCGGCCCCAGAGCACGCCCGCGAGCGGCGCCTCGCGCTCGGCCAGGGCGGTGAGGACCCTCGCGGTCACACGCTCCCAGCCGCGCCCGCGGTGACTCGCCGGCTTGCCGGCCTCGACGGTGAGAACGCGGTTGAGCAGCAGGACCCCCTGGTCCACCCAGGGGCTGAGGTCGCCGCTGCCCGGCGCGGGATGCCCGAGGTCGGCGCGGTACTCCTCGAAGATGTTGCGCAGGCTCGCCGGCAGCGGACGGACGTGGGGCGCGACGCTGAAGCACAGGCCGATCGGGTGCCCCGGCGTCGGGTAGGGATCCTGACCGAGGATGACGACGCGGACCTCGTCGATGGGCCGCGCGAGCGCAGCGAAGACCCGGTCGCCGGCGGGCAGGAAGCGCCGCCCCGCGGCGACCTCGGCCCGGAGGAAGTCCCCGAGCTCCGCGATGTCGTCGCGCACCGGCGCGAGCGCCTCGGCCCATCCCGGGCCGACGAGGTCCTCGAAGCCCTCACCGCTCACCGCTGCCACCTCCATCCGCGCTGCGCCGTGGTGCCTGCGGGGGACTCCCGTCCCTGCAGCAGGGGGTCGTCTGCCCCCGTCCGGGCGCGATCCACCGGAGAGAGTGCCATGGAGCGAGGAGGAGGTCGCAAGCACGATGGTGATGGCCGCGCCGAGACGGTACACGCCGATCGAGGCTGGCCTCATGATCGCGCTCGTGATCGGCCTCCCCGCCTCGGCTGCGGTGAGTGCCGCAGCAGCGCACTGGTGGCTCCTCCCCCTGTGCCTCCTTGGTGCGCTGTTGGCGGGAGGCGGCATCGGTTGGCTCGTCGCGCGGGGACGAGGACCGATGCCGCACTGAGCGCCCGGTCGCGCCGCGCCGTGCGGGGCGCGGCGTGGCCGGGCCGCTCGCCGCCACACCCCTACCGCCAGCGCAGCGTCCAACTCGCGCGCAGCGGCGCGTCGGGACAGGCGACGACGAGCCCCACCGAGGCCGCGTCCGCGCCCTCGACGCGGTGGGCGTTGGGCCTGGCCGACAGCGGCTCGACGCAGACGTCGTCGTCGGTGACGAAGACGTGCACCGCAGCGATGCCCTCGCCGGGGTGCAACTCGACGGTGCGTGTGGGCCAGGCGAGGGTCACCGGGCCGTCGAGGCCCACGAAGGTGTGGTCGAGGCGCCGCTCCCCGAGCGGCGCGAGCGTGCGGAGGTCGGTGGCGCCGCGCACCGGCTCGGTGGCTGCGGTCGCCACGAGCTCGTCGTCGGTGACGACGACCTGCCCGGCGGGTACGCGCAGGGCGACGTCGCCGGGACCGCGTCGCAGCCAGGGGTGCCAGCCGAGCGCGACGGGCTGACAGTCGCGCTCGGCACGGACCTCGCCGGTGACGGTGAGCGCGCCCGGCACGAGGCGCACCTCCTGGGTGAGCTCGGCGTGCCAGGGCCAGGGCGGGGAGGGGATCGGCGTCGAAAGGCGTGCCGTGGTGTCGCTCACCGCGTCGACCCGTGCGGGCCGGGAGTGCACGAGACCGTGGATCGCGTGGCGCCCGTGGTCTGCGGGCAGCGAGTGCGGGTGACCCTCCCAGGTGAAGGTGGCGCCCTCGAGGCGGCCGACCCACGGGGCCATGGCATAGCCACCCCACCCCAGCGCCGGCGCCTGCGCCCCGGCGGAGGCGGCGTCGAGCAGGATCGCGTCGCCGCCGATGCTGAGCGAGGCGAGGCGCCCGCCCCACGCCGGATCGAGGTCGACCACGGCGTCGGCGAGCGCGAGCCGGAGCATCGGGCGGTGCCTATTCGCGCTGCAACAGCGCGAGCAGGCGGAGCATCTCGATGTAGAGCCAGATGAGCGTCGTCGTGAGCGCGAAGGCGCCGTACCACTCCATGCGCTTCTCCGCGGTCCCCGCCATCTGCTCGACGAGGTCGAAGTCGAGGATGAGCATGAGCGAGGCCACGGCGATGAACGCGACGGAGAGGAGGATCGGGAGCATCCCGCCGCCCCAGATGAGCGTCATCGGCGAGCCGAACCAGCTCATCACGATGTTGACGAGGTAGAAGACGGCGATGCCGAGCGTCGCGGTGATGACGACCTTGCGCAGCCGCGGCGTCGCGCGGATGAGCCCGGTGCGGTAGGCGAAGAGCATCGCCCCGCTCACCGCCATCGTCGCGAGCGCCGCCTGCATCGGCAG
>SLNF01000130.1 GCA_007133145.1 Nitriliruptorales bacterium | reverse complement strand
GCCGCCGCAAGCCCCTAGACCAGGCCCGCGAGCCGCCGCGCGCGCCGGGTGACCTCCGCGCGCGCCCTGCCCACCTCGACGGTCGTGCAGACCCCGTCGGCGACGACCTGCCGACCGCCGACCCAGACGTCACGCACGTGCTCGCGGCCCGCCGACCACAACAGGTGGGCCACGACGTCGGCGTCGGCGGTCACCGGCGTGAACGCGAGGTGGTCGGTGTCGACGTGGACGAGGTCGGCCCTCCGACCGGCCTCGAGCACGCCGAGGTCCTCGCGGCCGATTGCCGCGGCCCCACCGGCGGTCGGCAGCGAGAGCGCGGTGGCGGCGGGAACCGCGGTCGCGTCGCCGGTGGCCACGCGCTGGAGCAGCGGGGTGAGGCGGACCTCCTCCCAGAGATCGAGGTTGTTGTTGCTCGCCGGCCCGTCGGTGGCCACGCCCACGGTGATCCCGCGCTCGAGCATGGCGGTCACCCGGGCGATGCCGGACGCGAGCTTGGTGTTCGACTGCGGGCAATGGGCGACGGCAACGTCGTGGGCTGCGTAGTGCTCGAGGTCGTCGTCGGAGAGCCACACCGCGTGGGCGGTGAGGACCCGGGGGGCGTCGAGGAAGCCGAGGTCGGCGAGGATCGCCGGCACCGACTTGCCCTCGGCGGCCTCGAGCTCGGCGGCCTCGCCCCGGGACTCCGCGACGTGGATGTGGGCGAGGAGGTCGTGCTCGGCGGCCGCGGCGCCGATCGCCCGCAGGGCCTCGAGCGGCAGGGTGTAGGCGCCGTGCGCCGCGATGCCCACCTCGACGCGCCCGGTGGGGTCCTGCGTCGCCGCGGCGAGCGCGAGGTGCTCCTCGAGTTGGGTCGCCCACGGGCCCAGGTGCTCCATGCCGGGCGCTTCCATGACCGTCGGTGTGACGATCGCCCGGGACCCGGCGTCGCGCACCGCGTCGATGATCGCCTCGGAGTGGAAGTACATCTCCACCGAGGTCGTCACCCCCCCGCGCAGCAGCTCGGCGGCGGCGAGGGTCATCCCCCAGTAGACGTCCTCGGCGGTGAGCCCGGCCTCGCGCGGCCAGATGACCTCCTCGAGCCACCGCAGCAGCGGCAGGTCCTCACCGGCGCCCCGGAGCAGGGCCATCGGCGAATGGCAGTGGGTGTTGATGAGGCCGGGCATGAGGAGCCCGCGCAGCGGCACGAAGGCGGCCTCCGACGGCGGAGCCTCGGCGGCCGGCCCGACCCAGGTCAGCCTCCCGTCGTCGTCGACGTCGACGACGCCTGGGCGGTGCACCGCGAAGGAGGAGTCGCAGGGCAGGACGGTGTCGGCGTGGAAGCGGGTCGGCATGCCGTGGCTCCTGGGGGCTCGTGGGTGGCGTCGCGGGCAGCGTAGGCCAGTGGCGACCACGTCGTCGCGTGCCCGCACTGCCCCGACCACGGTGGGCGGGGTCGGTGGCCGGGGCGGTCGGCTCGGCCGCGGCCGCCGCGCCTCGCCGGTTGCTGCGTCGGCATGCCGCTGGCCAAGTGGTGCCGCGTCGCGGGGGCTTAGCCGATCGGTGAGAGGCGGCGCTGCAGCGAGAAGACGACGAGTCCGGCTGGTCCGGCCATGAGCGCAAGGACGAGTGCGAGCCGGCAGCGGCGTCCCTCTGCCTGCGCGGTGCGCCAGATCCACACGCCGAGCACGAGGTCGAGCGCGAGGTAGTGGATCCAGCCGGTGAGGAAGCCCTCGGGGCTCTGCAGCAGCGCGCGGACCTGCTCGGGGTCGCGGAGGTCGGCGCGCTCACCGCCGCCTGAGGCCAGGCCACGCGCGAGCAGCACGACGTAGGTGCCGCCGAGCGCGGTGAGCAGCGGCGTCGCGATGCGGTCGACGAGCCAGCGGGTCAGGCGTGCCCGCGGCGCGAGGATCATCGCGAGCCAGACCGGCATGACCGCGCTGCTCGCGGCGAGGAAGGTCCGGCGCTGGCATGCGGTCATCGACGTCGTCGGGGTGGCCATGCTCGTGTTCCTCCCAGCCTCGCTAGGCCTCGTGGGCGGCGGGTTGGCGGGCGGCGGACCGCCGGTGGGCCCCGGCAACGCGCTCGGCGAAGGCGAGGGTGCGCGCGAGGACGAGGTCGGCGTCGGCGTCGAGCGTGGCGACGTGCAGCGACCGCTCGAGCCAGATCTGCTCGCGGTCGACCGAGGCGACCCGCGCGAGGACCTCGCCGCTGGCCTCCGGTGGCACGACGTGGTCGGTGCGGGAGGTCATCACGAGCAGCGGCGCGGTGACGTCCTCGAGCGCGACGGCGCACTGGAGCTCGAGGAGCGAGTGCAGTGCGGCGAGCGGCACGCGGTCGTAGGCGTGCTCGCTGACCCCCGGCAGGGTGATGTCGTCGGTCGTCGGCGAGGGGTAGCTCGGTAGCACGTGCTTGAGCGCGCCGACGAAGCGCAGCAGGGGATGGTGGTGCAGGCGCAGCGCGGGGTTGATGGCGACGACCCCGTCGACGAGGCCGGGGCGTGTGGCGGCGAGGTGCAGGCCGAGCAGCCCGCCCACCGACAGACCCACGACGAGGCGCCGGTGCGTTCGCGAGGCGAGGATCTCGAGGGCGGCGCGAGCCTCGCGCGACCAGTCGTGCCAGGTCGTGCGCCCGAGTTCCCGCCACGAGGTGCCGTGGCCCGGCAGCCGGGGCAGTTCCACGGCGAGTCCGGCCTCGGCCAGGGACTCGGCGAGCGGTCGCATGCTCACGGGGTTGCCGGTGAAGCCGTGGAGCACGAGCGCGCCGACTTCGCCGCCCTCGGCCGACCACGGCTCGGCGCCGGGGATGATGCGCGCCACCGCTCCTCCTCGTCCGACGCTGCCTCGGAGGCAGCCTATCAGCGGCGTCCCGGCGACTCGCTCGGCAGCGGTGCGGCGACGAGGTCGGCGACGAGCGGCAGGTGGTCGCTCGTCGCGCGCTCGCCGACGCGGATACCAGCGACCGCGAGTCCGCGGAGGAGCAGTTGGTCGATCTGCAGCCGGGGGCTCCACGAGGGGTAGGTCGGCGGCCCCTCGGCGTGGGTCCAGCCGTTGACGAGCGCACGGACCGGCCGGGCGGGCAGGTTGAGGTCACCGACGAGCACCGCCGGGCGGTCTCGGTCGGTGGCCCAGGCTGCGGCTCGCCGCAGTTGGTTGACGCCGCGCCACGGCAGGTAGGAGAGATGCGTCGTCGTCACCGCCAACGGCCCGCTCGGCAAGGCGACGTGGGCGCGCAGGGCCACCCGCGGCTCGCGGTCCCAGCCGGCGTTGCGCAGGGAGGCCTGGCGCTTGCGCTCCCCGTCGCCGCCGCCGGGCAGCAGCAGGCGCATGGGGTCGACGAGACGGTGAGGGGAGAGCAGACCGACGCCGTAGGCCGGACCGCCGGGGTCGGTGCCGGGGATCGCTCTCCACGCCGTCTCGGGGTCGCCGGCCAGCGCCGGGGCGAAGACGCCGTGCCAGCCGAGTTGTGCGGCGATCCAGGCGACCTGATCGATGCCGCCGGAGCGCGCGAGGCCGCGGTCGACCTCCTGCACGGCGACGACGTCGGCGCCGAGACCCGCGATGACCTCCGCGGCCGCGGCGAGGTCGAGCCGTCCCCGCTCGGCGAGGTGGAGGCCGTGCAGGAGGTTGTAGGTGGCCACGGTGAGCATGGAGGCTCCTGCGGTTAGCGCGTCTCGACGAGGGGAAGCCTGCCTCCGTCAACGGCCGACGGCCAGCGGCCGAGATGGTGGACCACGCGGGAGGCGACAGCGGTGCAGCTTCACATGCAACTCAGGCTGCCCCGTGATGCGCGCTACGTGGCCGTGATGCGGCGGGTCGCCGGCAGCCTCCTCGCCGAGGTCAACGCGCCGCAGGACGCTGTGGACGACCTCCAAGTGGCGATCACCGAGGCTTGCGGCAACGTCGTGCGCCACGCCAGCGGCGTCGACGACTACTCCGTCCACCTTGCCGTCGACGCCGACGGTTGCGAGGTCGAGGTCGTCGACCTCGGGCCGGGCTTCGTCGTCGCTGGCTCGGAGGTCCACGACGACGAGGAGGCCGGCCGCGGGCTCTCGCTCATCGGCGCGCTCGTCGACGATCTCGAGTTCGTCCGCGAGGACGCGGCGATGCGAGTGCGCCTCGTCAAGCGCTGGCGCGAGCTCGCGCTCGACGAGGAAGCCGCGCTCGAGCCGCGGACCTGAGCGGCCGGGGCGGCCGGGCGGGTCTCACGGGACCACAGGCCCGTCCCGCACCGCCGCGTGGGCGGCGAGCACCGGTCCGAACACCGCAGCGACGGGGCCGAACGAAGGGTGGAGCACCCGCCCGCCCCCGGAGGCGAGGAGCGCCCGCCAGCCCTCGTGACCGGCGAGGACCGCGCGGGGGATGAGCACGTCGATCCACGAGCCGGACTCGCGACCGGCCACGGCGCCGACGACGCGGTAGCCGCGGTCGGTGAGCGCGCTCGCGGCGCCGAGCGCCCCGGTGGCGTCGGTGAGCGAGACGCTCACCGCGTCGGCGGGATCGACGGTGGGCAGGGCCTCGACGCCGGCCCCCGCGCGAGGCAGGCGCACGAGCACGCGCTCGCGGCCGTGCTCGGAGGCGGGGCCTGCGGGACTCATGCGGCACGGACTCCTGCGACGTCGGGGCAACGACGACGCATTGTGCGCCGTGGGCGTGGCGGAGTCACGGAACCCGCTCCGCGGCGGTACGGTGCGCGGGATGTTGTCGTGGCGGCGCCCGTCGCACGGTTTCCGCCGAGGCCAGCCCGGGAAGGACCACCCGCGCGGCCGTCGAGCCGCACGATCAGGGAGGGGAACAACGCGATGTCGAGCACCCGGAAGGCGAAGAGGATGCGCAAGGGCGCGGAGAAGCAGGCCGATGAGTTGCGCAAGCAGGCCAAGGAGCTCAAGAGCCAGGCCAAGACCATCGCCAAGGACGCCAAGCTCGAGGAGCGTGCCGCCGAGCTCGCCGAGCAGGCGAACCAGCTCGCCGAGCGGGTGAGGGAGTCCGAGGCGCTCGCCAAGGCCCAAGCCACGGGCGAGGAACTCCTCGACAAGGCCCGCGAGCAGATCCACGAGCGAGGCATCGACGACAAGGCCGCCGAGCTCGCCGAGAAGGTCCGTGACTCCGAGCAGTACCGCCAAGCTCGGGCCACGGCGAGCGAGGCCACCGACAAGACCCTCGCCTCGGTCGGCGACTGGCTGACCCAGAGCCCCGCGGGGGAGAAGCTCGGGGTGCGGCCCGTCAACAAGAAGCGCAGCGCGGGCAAGTGGCTCCTCGCGGGCGCGGGCGTCGTCGCCGGCTTCGTCGCCGGGGTCGTCGCCGGGTCGCGCAAGCACGAGACCGTGGAGGAGCTGGAGCGCATCGCGAGCCGCGTCGGGCAGGACACCCCCGACCTCGCGACCCCCGCCGACCAGAAGCCCGTCGCCGACGAGGTCCGCACGCGGCTCGGGCAGGACCCCCGCACGAGCGGGCTGCCCAAGCTCAACATCAACGTCGCGGAGAACACCGTCTTCGTGCGCGGCGCGGTGCCCGAGGGCACCGACGAGGAGGAGATCAGGGCGGTCATCGCCACCGTCCCCGGGGTCGAGGACATCGACCTGCGCGTCAACGTCATCGAAGGCGAGCCCGAGGGCTGACCGTCCGGCGGTCCCCAGGCCGGACCCGCCCGGCGCGGGTCCGGCCCGCGTGCGGTGGCACACTCCGACCGTGCGCGAGCCCACCCTGTCCGGCGTCGCCGACGAGGTCGTCGTCGGTGAGGTGAGCTTCGTCGTCTTCGCCGACCCGGCGTCCGGGTTCGGCGTCGTCGAGCTCCTCGGCGACGACGGAGAGCTCCGGGCGGCGGGCCCGCTCGCAGGGGTCAGCGCGGGGCAGCCCCTGCGCCTCGTCGGACGGTGGGTGGACCACCCCCGCCACGGCATGACCTTCGAGGCGCTCTACTACGAGCTCGCGCCGCCGGAGCGGGCCGAGGCGCTCAGGGTCTTCCTCGCCTCGCCGCGCTTCACCGGTGTGGGCCCGCGCACCGCCGAGCGGCTCGTCGCGGCCTTCGGCCTCGAGCTGCCCGAGGTCATCGAGCGTGAGCCCGAGTCGCTCGCGAAGGTGCGGGGCGTCTCGCCGGCGCTCGCGCAGCGCATCGCCGCGGCGTGGCGCGAGGCCGGCGCGCTCGCCGCCCTCGTCGAGCGCCTCAGCGTCGCGGGCGTGCCCGCGAGTATCGCCCAAGGGGCGCACCGCGTCTTCGGTGACCGCGCCGAGACGCTCCTCGAGGAGGACCCCTACCGGCTCCTCGAGGTGCCGGCGGCGCGCTGGGCCCACGCCGAAGGCCTCGCGCGGGCAGCTGGGCTCGACGCCTACGACGACCGGCGCCTCGCCGCCGGCGCGGGCGCGGCCCACGCCACCCTGCGTGCCCGCGGCGGGCATGTCGCCGTGGCCACCGAGACCCTCACGAGCGACAGCGCGGCGCTGCTCGGCGTCGACGCGATCGACGGCCGTCGCGGCCTCGACCTCGCCGTCGCGCGGGGACGGCTGGCCTGCGAGCCGGGGCTCGAGGAGGTCACCGACGCCGACGATGGCGCGGGTCGGGTCTGGTACACCCCGGCCGACCTCGCCGCCGAGCGCGGGATCGCCGCCGACGTCGCCCGGCTTGCCGCCGCGCGCTCCCGGGTCACCGCCGCGGTCGGGGAGGACCCCGACCTCGACGACGGGCTCGTCGCCGAGCAGGCGGCGGCGGTGCGCACTGCGCTCGCCGAGCCGGTGAGCGTGCTCACCGGGGGTCCGGGCACCGGCAAGACGCGGGCGATCCTCGAGGTCGTGCGCGTCTGCGAGGAGGCCGACCTGCGGGTGGCGAGCGCCGCGCCGACCGGCAGGGCGGCCAAACGCGTCGAGGAGCTCACCGGGCGTCCCGCCTCGACGGTGCACCGCCTCCTCGACGCCCAGCCGCGGGGGGACGGGGGGTTCGCCTTCACCTACGGGCGGCAGCGCCGGCTGCCCTACGACCTCCTCGTCGTCGACGAGTGGTCGATGGCCGACCTCCACCTCGCCGCGGCGCTGCTCGCCGCAGTCGACGACGGCGCGCACCTCCTGCTCGTCGGCGACGCCGACCAGCTGCCGTCGGTGGGTCCCGGCGCGGTGCTGCGCGACCTGCTCGCCGCTGCGGGCGACGGCGCGCGCCTCGGCGCGACCCGGCTGACGACGATCCACCGCCAGGCCGCTCAGAGCCGCATCGTCACCCTCGCCCACGCGGTCAACGCCGGCGAGGTGACCGCGCCCCGCGGTCGCGACCGCGACGTCTTCGCGGTCCCCGAGCGCTCCCGCGCGGTGCCCGAGCGGGTCGCGGCGATCGTCGCCGAGCGTGCGCCGGCGTTCTTCGGCTGCGCGCCCGGCGACGTCCAGGTCCTCAGCCCGATGTACCGCGGACCGGCCGGCGTCGACGCGCTCAACGCCGCGCTCAAGGACGCCCTCAACCCCGCGGGGGGACGGCCGGCCACCGCCGGGCTGCACGAGGGCGACCGCGTCGTGCAGACGCGCAACGACGCCGAGCTCGGGGTGGCCAACGGCGACGTCGGCGAGGTCATCGCCGCCGACGCGGCTGAGGGCACCCTCGAGGTGGCCTTCCCGCAGGGCGTCGTGCCCTACGAGGCGGCGCAGGCCGGCGACCTGCGTCCGGCGTGGTGCCTCACCGTGCACAAGTCCCAGGGCGGGGAGTGGCCGGTCGTCGTGCTCGTGCTCGACCGTGGGCACCGCGCGATGCTCACCCGTGAGCTCGTCTACACCGCGATCACCCGGGCCCGCGACGGCCTCCTGCTCGTCGGTGACCCCGCGCTGCTGCCGGCCGCGGCGTCCCGCACCGGCTCGGGCGCGCGACAGCGGGCGACGCGGCTCGCCGAGCGGCTCGTCGCCGCGACGGCCTGACTCGGGGACGGCCGGCGCCCGCGGGCCTCCAAGGGGCTGGCGGCGCGTTGGTGGCGCGCCGGCGGGGCCGACTCAGCCCGATAGCGACGCGCGGGACGCCCGCATCGTGTGCGCGGCGCTCAGGACCTCGCCGCAGAGCCCCGACTCCGGTCCGGCGGCGGAGAACCAGCAGCGCCCTCGCGGGTGGAGGACGCGCCGGCAGTGGTACACCGCGTGGGCGGCCTCCTCGAGCGCGGTGAGGAAGCGCGCGAGGTGGCCTGCCGAGGACGGCGCGGTGCAGGGGCCCTCGGCCGCCTCGCTCGGGGGCCAGGGAGCCTCCTCGGCGAGGGCTCGGGCCAGCCCCAGCGCCGCTGCACTGCGGGGCTGCCCGTCGGGCCCGGTCGTACCGGCGCGGGTGAGCGCGACGGCCGCGGCGGTGAGGCAGGCCGCGAGCCGGGCGCTGTGGGCGATCGGGTCGCGCGGGTCCTCGCCATCACGGGCGGCGGTCAGCGCCGTCCAGTCGTGAATCCAGTCGTCCCGGGACTCCGTCGAGCCCATCGCCACACCTCGGGTCGAAGCGCCGCGCGCGCCGGTCGCGCCCTGTGGGAACGATAGCCCTCCAGGGTGGGTGGGAGGCGCATCCCCCACGTGGCCGGTTGGCCCGACCCGGGACGACGTCGAGCGGCGCTAGGAGCTCTGGCCCCAGCGCATCGTCGTCGAGATCGCGAGCGCGCGCAGTTCGGTGGCGCCGGGGAAGCCCACCTCGATGGCCTCGCCGTCGGCGAGGTCGATGAGCACGAGCCCCTCGGCGCTGGCAAAGGCCACGAGCCGGCCGTCGGCCGACCACGCCGGCGCGACCGCCCGGGGGGCCGGCTCGACGAGGTCCTCGAGCCGCAGGAGCCGGTCGCCGTCGGTGTCGCGCAGCAGCGCGGTGCCGCGCCGCTCGCCGTCGACGCGGCCGGCGGCGCTCACCGCGACCTGCCCTCCCGAAGGGCTCACGGTCCCGGCGATCGCCTCGGCGGTGATGTCGTCCGCGGCGAGCGCGACGCTGTCGGCGGGCTCCCAGGCCCGCGCCGAGTGCACGGTGCAGTCGCCGGCCCCGCAGGTCGCCCATAGGGCGCGTCCGCCGCGGGCGTCGAGCGGCTGGCCCTGCCCGACCGGGGTCTCGACTGCCAGCGGTCCGTCGGGGTCCGCACCCTCGCGGGTGAGCGTCGCGAGTTGCTCGCCCAGCGCGGCCATCGCCCGCCCGTCGCGCGCGAGGTCGAGCACGAGCGCGGGCTCGTCGAGGTCGTAGGCGGCGCGCTGGGTCCCGCCCGGGGCCACCTCGACGACGCGGTCGCGGGCGACGTCGAGCAGCGCGACGCTGTCCTGGCGGGCCGCGGGCAGGACGTGGGCGACCTCACCGAAGTCGGTGCCCGGCTCGACGAGGGTGCTCGGCAGACGGCGCGCCGGGCCGTCGGGCTGCCACAGGACGATGCCACTGCCCTGCGGCGTGAGCTCGCTCCACGGCTCGCCGACCTCGCTGGAGAAGCGCTGTCCCGAGCCGAGCCGCAGGGCGTGGAGCACACCCGCGTCGTCGAGGGCGAACAGCGAGCGGGTCCCGGCGCGGTCGAGCGCGGGCTCGCCGGCCTCGGGCTCCCAACGCCGGGCCCGCTCCTCGGCGACGAGCGGTGGCGCGGGCTCCGGGGTCGTCTCGGCCTCGGGCTCGGCCTCGACGACGATGCCGGGCGTCTCGTCGGTCTCCGGTGGCGCCGGCGTGCCCACCTCGGCGCCGCCGGCGAGGAGGACGAGCACGCCCAGCAGGCCGAGCGTCGCGACGGCGGCGAGCGCCGAGACGACGCGACGGGGACCCCGCGTTGCGGCCTCCCAGTCCTGCGCGCCCATGGCGACCCCTTCTCAGCCGGCGGCGGCCCGCCGCAGGCGGTCCATGACCGCCCGGCCGATGCCCTCCTCGGAGACGGTGGCGACGACGACGACGTCGACGCCGCGCGTCTCGGCGTCGCGGAGCGCGTCGTAGAGCAGGTGCGCGAGCGCGACGGGGTCCTCGGCGGCCGTGGCCGTCTCGAGCCCGGTCGGCAGCAGCGCCGACGGCGCGATCGCGCCGACCCGGCGGCCGGCGGCGGTGAGGCGGGCTGCCGTCGCGGGCACGTCG
>SLNF01000107.1 GCA_007133145.1 Nitriliruptorales bacterium | reverse complement strand
GCGCAGGAAGTGCTTGTAGGCCTTGAGGCGCAGGTCGAGCATCCACTGCGGCTCGTCCTTCAGCGCCGAGATCTCGCGGATGACCTCCTCGGAGAGCCCCTTCTTGGGCTCGAAGACCGGCGTGACGTCGTCATGCCAGCCGTACTTGTACGTCCCGAGGTTGAGGTCGGTAGCCTGCGTCGCCATAGCTCTCTCCTACTCGTCGCGGTCGCTGCGCGGGCGGGCGTCGACGGGTCGTCGCGCGGGTTGGTCGGCGGGGATCTCACACACGCAGTGCGAGGCCCCCCGTGCGAGGGTGCGCTCGCGTGAGACTCCCACGCCGAGCAGGTCCTCGAACATCTGGGCTTCGGTACGGCACACCTCGGGGTGGGCTTCGGCGACCTCGCGGATCGCACAGTGCCCCTGGGTGAGGGTCAGCGTCGGCTGCTCCCCGTCCTGCGATGGCGTGACGTGGGAGGTGAAGCCGTCCTCGGTGAGCAGCTCGGCGAGGCGCTCGACGCGCGCCGCCCGGTCCCCGCCCGCTTCGGCGAGGACCGCAGCGTAGCGCGCGCGGACCCTCGCCTGCCGCCAGCGGAGGAAGGCCTCCACCGCGTCGGCCCCCTCGCGCTCGCGGAGGTAGGAGAGCAACTCGCTGGCGAACTCCCCGGTGCGGTCGGGGAAGAGCCGCCGCGCCCTGTCGGTGAGCCGGTAGTGCCTCGCCGGGCGGCCCGGTGCGTGCCGGCGCGCGGTCTCCCCCGCCACGAGGCCGTCCTCGGCGAGCACCCCGAGGTGGCGCCTGACCGCTACCTCGGAGAGGCCGAGGGCGTCGGCGAGCGCCGCGACGCTGCGGGGGGCGTCGCGCAACTGCTCGACGATCGCGGCGCGGGTGGCGCCGAGGAGGTCGACGAGGGAGTCGGTGCTCGCGTTCACACAATTATTCATAGCACATGTTGAGAAACGTTGCAGCCCCCGCCTTCGGGGGCACGTCGGTCGCCCCCACCCGGGCGAAGAGCCGTCGCCGGGAAGGCGAGCGCCTCCCCGAGGCGGGCGCACATCGCGCCGAGGCCGTCACAGCCATCGAGGTGCGGCATCATGAGGTCGAGCGGGAGGGCGTCGACGGCGCCCACCCCGAGGGCGGCGAGCGCCCGAGCCCGTCGGTGGCCTCGACGACGTCGTGGCCGAGGAGACCGAGGTCCAGGATGCCCCGAGCCGATGCGTCGTCGTCGACGACGAGGACGCCGACGACCCTTGCTCGACCCGACGACCACGGGCCTCCGAGGGGTCCTCGGCGCGAACAGGTCCGACGTTGAGTCACCCGCGCCCACTCTTCGCCTGGTGCTACCGCCACCTCGCCGACCACCTCGACACGCGTGCCACCGGCACCCACCGCGACGCGCTCGTCGCCGGGTTGTCGGGCCGGGTCGTCGAGATCGGCGCGGGCACGGGGCTCACGTTCCGGCGCTACGCACCGCCGGTGCGCCGCGTCGACGCCGTCGAGCCCGAGCCCACCCTGCGCGAGGCCGCGCTGACCGCCGCGGGCCGGGCCAGAGTCCCCGTCGCGGTGACCGACGGCGTCGCCGAGGACCTCCCCTACCCCGAGGCGAGCGCGGACGCGGCGGTCTCCTCGCTCGTGCTGTGCAGCGTCGCCGACGCCGCCCGCGCGGTGGCCGAGCTCGCGCGCGTCGTGCGTCCTGGCGGCGAGCTGCGGCTCTACGAGCACGTCCGCGCGCCGACACCGCTGCTCGCGCGGACCCAGCGCGCGCTCGACCCCTGTTGGTCGCGCCTGGCCGGGGGCTGCC
Organism: Nitriliruptorales bacterium; assembly: GCA_007133145.1. Lineage (GTDB taxonomy): Bacteria > Actinomycetota > Nitriliruptoria > Euzebyales > Egibacteraceae > T1Sed10-49. The sequence continues at coordinate 8,330 of SLNF01000107.1, read as the reverse complement.
ACATGGGCCGCGACCCCGTCGCGCTCCTCGCGCCGGCGGGCTTCCGCCTCACCGTGCTCGAGCGCTTCCGGGTGCCGGAGGAAGGGCCGACGCTGCCGCCCTCGCCGCACATCCTCGCGCGCGCGGTGCGCCGGTGACGCGGAGCGGCGTGCGCTAGGCCCGTCCCTCGTCGACGACGAGCACGCCGCTGCCGAGCTCGACGTCGTTCCACAGGCGGGTGCCGCGCAGCTCGTTGCCGGCGCCGACGCTCGCCCGTGCCCCGACGATCGAGCGATCGAGGGTGCAGGCGTCGCCGATGCGACCGTCGGCACAGACGACCGAGCCGTAGACGTCGGCGTCGTGGCCGACCTCGACACCGTCGAAGAGGACGCAGTTCTCGAGCCGCGCGCCGCTGCGCACCCGCACGCCCTCTCCCAGGACGGTGCGCCCGAAGAGCTGGGCGCCCTCCTCCACGACGCTGCCCGCGCCGATCGCCGCGGGCTTGATGATCCCGCGCTCGCGCGCCTCGGCGCCGGCACCGACCCACAGCCCCGGCGTGTTCGACCGCCCTGCGGGCTCCCAGTCCACCCGTCCCTCGAGGACGTGGCGGTTGGCCGCGAGGTAGGCGCGGGGGTTGCCGGTGTCGAGCCAGTAGCCACCGTCGAAGCGGCCATAGATCGGCTCGCGCTCGCGCACCATGAGCGGGAGCAGCTGTTGCTCGAAGGAGAAGAACGTGTCGGGCGGGATCCGTCGCAGCACCCGCGGGGCGAGCATGAGGATGCCGGCGTTGACGAGGTGCGAGGTCGTCTCCTCCGGCCCGGGCTTCTCGACGAAGCGCTCCACGAAGCCCTCCCCGTCGAGCTCGAGGACACCGAACTGGGTGACGTCGCGCTGGGAGGTCAGCCAGAAGGTCACGAGCGCCCCGCGGGAGCGATGGAAGCGCTCGAGCGCGGCGATGTCGGGGCTCGCGACGACGTCGCCGTTCATCCAGAGCAGCGGCCGATCGGGGTCGAAGGCCCCAGCATCGGCGCACCAGCGCAGGGCCCCGCCGGTCCCCAGGGGCGCCGGCTCGGTGATGACCCGGACGTTGAGCCCGAGCTCGCCGCCCTGCTCGGCGATGTCGGCGAAGCGGTCGGCGGCGTAGCCGAGCGCGAGCGCGACGTCGCGTATGCCGTGGGCTGCGAGATGTCGCAGCTGGTGGAGGATGAGCGGACGGTTGGCGACCGGCACGAGCGGCTTGGGGAGCCCGACGGTGACCGGCCGCAGCCTCGTGCCCTTGCCCCCGGCGAGGATGACCGCTTGCGCGTCGGACACGTCACTCCCCCTCAACGTCGGGCTCTAACGGCCGGACGCGCCGGGGGATCACCCCGCGCCGGCACGCGAACTGCCCTGCGGAGACCTACTGTCGCGCCCGTCGCCGCCGCCGCACCTCGCCCTGGATCATGTCGGACTGGTGCATGAACTTGCGCAGCCGCTGGTTGAAGTCCTTGTCGACCTTCGAGGAGGCCCGCCGCGGGGCGCTCTCCTCCTCCCAGTCCGGCTCGGCGCGCTTGATCGAAAGGTCGATGCGGCCGTCGTCCTTGATCTGCAGGACCTTGACCTCCACGTCCTGGCCCTCGGTGAGGTAGGCGTGGATGTTCTCGACGAAGTCGCGGTGGACCTCGGAGATGTGGACGAGGCCGGTCACGTCGGGCGCGATCTCGACGAACGCACCGAAGTCGTGCAGGCGGACAACCTTGCCGGGGACGATCGATCCTGGCTCGACAGACACCTTGCTCCCTTCGCGGTCGGCGTGCACGCGCACCCGGCCGCCGGTCGTGGGCAGTGAACGGGCCCAAGGCTACCAGCGGCCGGCGCCGTGGCGCCGCGCCTGTCCCGATTGTCAGACTGGCCTGCGGGCCGGCGGGCATGCTCGAGGAGCCGTCCCCAGCGGAGGTAGCTATGCGCGCGGTGATCGCCACGGAGCCGGGAGGCCCCGACGTGCTCGACGTCGTCGAGCGACCCGACCCCGAGCCCGGCGCCGGCGAGGTCCTCCTCGCCGTGGCCGCCGCGGGGGTCAACCGCGCCGACCTCCTCCAGCGGGAGGGTCGCTACCCGCCGCCCCCGGGAGCCAGCGACGTGCTCGGCCTCGAGGTCGCCGGCGAGATCGTGGCCCTCGGCGAGGGTGTCGAGCGCTGGAGGGTCGGCGACGCGGTCTGCGCCGTCGTGCCCGGCGGCGGCTACGCCGAACTCGCGGTCCTCGAGGAGGGCACGGCGATGCCGCTGCCCCCCGGCCTCGACGCCGTCAGCGCCGCGGCGGTGCCCGAGACCTTCGCCACAGCCTGGGACAACGTCGTGCGGCGGGGCGGGCTCGGTCGGGGCGAGACCCTCCTCCTCCACGGTGGCGCGAGCGGGGTCGGCACCGCAGCGCTCCAGCTCGGCGTGCGCGCGGGCGCGCGGGTCCTCACGACGGCCTCCTCAGCGGCCAAGCGCCGCACCTGCGAGGAGCTCGGCGCGGCCCGGGCGATCGACTACACGAGCGAGGACTTCGTCGCCGTCGTGGACGAGGTCACCGACGGCCGCGGCGTCGACGTCGTCCTCGACCTCGTCGGGGGCGCCTACCTCGACCGCAACCTCCGGGCGCTCGCCGTCGAGGGCCGACTCGTCGTCATCGCCCTGCAAGGCGGCGCCCGCGCGGAGCTCGACCTCGCCCGTCTGCTCACCCGCCGGCTCACGGTGCTGGGCTCGACGCTGCGCTCTCGCGGGCTCGCCGAGCGCGCGGAACTCGCCCGGGACCTCGTGAGCCGCGTCTGGCCGGGCTTCGCCGACGGGACGCTGCGGCCGATCATCGACCGCGTCCATCCCCTCGAGGAGGTCGCCGAGGCCCACGCGCGCATGGCCGCCGGCGAGCACATCGGCAAGCTCGTGCTCGCCGTCCGCTGAGCCGGCGGCCGCCTGCGAGGGACTGGGCACGCTCGGGCCCGGCCGACGTGACCGGGTCGGCCACGTCACCGCCGGGGCGTGCCCCGGGGGCCTCAGCGGCGCGCGAGGAACGCACGGATGGCGGCGTCGTACCTCGGCTTGGCCTGTTCGGCGACGGCGTGGCCCGTGCGTGGCAGGAGCATGAGCTCGGCGTCGGGCAGGCCACGCGCGAGTTCGGCCATGCGCCGGGGGGTGGTGAGGATGTCCTCCTCACCACCGATGACGAGCGTCCGCTGGGCGACCTCGGGCAGGCGGTCACGCACGTCGAAGCGCAGGATCGCCGCGGTGTGGGCGCGGTAGCGCTCGACGTCGGTCGCGCGGGCGCTGAGGCCGAGCACCGGCGACAGGACGCGGTAGCGCCGCGGCAACTCGGGCGTGTGGCTCATCTCCACGGTGTCGCGGACGAAGCCCCGCAGGTTCCCGGAGACGAGGGCGGCCTCCCACCGCTCGAGGACCGCGCGGAACTCGTCGTCGACGTAGGCGACCGTCGAGGCGAGGACGAGGCGGCGCACCGTGTCGGGGTGACGCAGGGCGAGCACCTGCGCGAGCATCCCCCCGTAGGAGGTGCCGAGGACATCGACGGGCCGGCGGGTCACCGCGCCGGAGAGCAGCGTGACGAGGTCGTCGGCCATGCGCTCGAGCGAGGCGCCGGCCCGCAGCGGGTCGCGACGCGAGGCGAAGACGACGCGACGATCGTCGAAGTCCCGGAACCAGGCCCGCAGCGCCCGCACCATCGTGCGCCCGCGCGGCGCCCCCAACCCGTCGGTCAGCCCGGGGACGACGAGGAGTGGCGCCCCGGCGGGATCACCGGCCTCGACGTAGGGCAGGACCGCCCCGTCGCCGGCCGGCCAGCGCCCCACGCCGTCCTTCGAGGCGGCGGCCGTCGCCGCCACTGCTGCCCGCTCGCCCATGTGCTACCCCTCCTCCTCACCGCGGGACACGCCCGCACCGTCCCTCGCTCCAGAGCCTCGCGCGGCGCAGGCCCCGCCTCCCAGCCCAAAGGTCCCAGCGCGGTCCCGCCGGGTGGCGCATCCGCGGTGGAGCACCGGCCGGTTAGGCCATGAGGTCGCGCCGCTCGATGGCCGCGAGACCGGTCCCCGCCGCGAGCAGGGTGAGCGCGGCGAGCGCCCCGAGCCCGGCGAGGTCGAAGCCGGTGGCCAGCGGCTCCTCGGCGAGGTACCACGACCAGGGGGAGATCGTCCGCAGCCACGGGACGTCGGCGAGCGGGCCGAGGGCGTCGGCGACGAAGGCGAGGACCGCGACGCCCGCGGCGAGACCGAGCGCGACGCTACGGCGACCGGTGACCGCCCCAGCGGCGAGGGCGATCGTGCCGACGGCGAGCACGAGCAGGAGCAGCCCGCTGCTCGCCGCGAGGACGTTGCCGAGTGCGAGGTCGAGGTCGAGCGCGACGACGAGCACGAGGGTCGTCACCGTCACCGCGGCGACGAGGGCCAGCGAGCCCAGCCACAGCGCCCCGGTGCGCTCGGCGAGGAGGCGGCGACGCCCGACCGGGGCGCTCGCCTCGAGCTCGAGGGTGCCCTCCTCCTCCTGGCCGGCGAGCAGGCGGGCCCCGAAGGCGACGGCGTGGACGAGCAGGAGCGCCGGCGCGACGAGGCCGTAGACCGTCGAGCTCAGGTAGCCCGCCGGTGAGGTGATGTCCTCCCAGCCGAAGGCGGCGATCATCCCCTCGGGCAGGCTGTCGACGAGCCCCTGCATCTCCGCGGTCGTGCCCATCGTCGGGTAGAAGCTCCCGTAGAGGGCCGTCACCGCGGCCAGGGCGACCGCCCACAGCGCGAGCGCCCTGCGGTGCAGCCGCAGGACCCCGGTGAGCACGGCGAGGGGCTCAGCGGTCATCGCCGTGGCCCTGCGGTCCGATCGGCGGGAGACGGTAGTGGTCGAGGAAGAGGTCCTCGAGCTCGCGGTCCTCGAAGACGAGGCGGCGCACCGGCTGCGCTGCGAGCGCCGCGAGCAGCGGGGCCGGGTCGCCGTGGAGCCGGCAAGTCAGCGTGGCGCCCTCGACGACGAGATCGGCGAGGCCGGCGAGCCCGGCGAAGGCCTCCGCGGCGACCGGCTCGGCGAAGCGCACGTCGACCCGCTGCCCGGCGCGACGGCGCAGCGTCGCGATGTCGTCGACGTCGACGAGCTCGCCGGCGCGGATGATCGCCACCCGGTCGGCGGCGTCCTCGACCTCGCTCAGGACGTGGGAGGACATGAACACCGTCGCACCGGCCTCCCGGGTGTCGGCGACGAGGTCGAGGAGCTCGCGCTGCAGCAGGGGATCGAGCCCGCTGCTGGGCTCGTCGAGCACGAGCAGCTCGGGCTCGTGCATGAAGGCCTGCACGACGCCCACCTTCTGCTTGTTGCCCTTCGAGAGGGCGCCGATGGGTCGGTCGAGGTCGAGGCCGAAGCGCGCGGCGAGGGGCGCGATGCGCTCACGACCCGCCCCGCCGCGCAGGCGCGCGAGGTGGGCGAGGAGGTCGCCGGCCCGTTGCCGACCGGTCATCACGAGCTCGCCGGGCAGGTAGCCGAGTCGCGCCCGCAGGGCTGCCCCGCCCGCCCGCGGGGTGATGCCGAAGACCTCCACACGTCCGGCGGTGGGCCGCAGGAGATCGAGCAGCAGGCGGATCGCGGTGGACTTGCCGGCGCCGTTGGGTCCGAGGAACCCGAAGACCTCGCCGCGCTCGACGACGAGGTCGATGCCGGCAAGCGCGCGCACCGTGCCGTAGTCCTTGACGAGGCCCTCGGTGCGCACGACGACGTCGCTCATCCAGGTCCCTGCCCCGACCCCGACGACGGACCCGGATCGAGCGCCTCGCGGAGCCGCCTCGCGTAACCCTCGTCCATGAGCCCCTGGCCGTAGAGCTCGAGGACCGGCCCGAAGTAGGCGCCGGCGGCCGCGAGGGCCTCGGGGTCGCCGAGGTCGGCGGTGAGGTCGGCGCCGAGCAGGCGCCGGACGTGCTCGTTGAGCACGAGCGCGCCGAGGCTCCACAGCAGCAGCACCGCGGCGCGTTGCCGCGGGTAGGCCGTCGGCTTGAGCAGGCCCGTCTCGACGCCCTCGGCGAGGTAGCCCTCGGCGTCGCCCACGAGCTCGTCGAGCAGCTCGGCGACCTCCTCGGTGCCGTCGGCGAGCGTGCGCGCGAGGTAGCGCAGCAGCGGCAGGCCGCCCGCAGCCCCGCGCAGCGCCGCGAGCGGGTCGAGGCCGGCGCCCGCGGCGATCGCCTCGCGCTTCTGCTCGCGGATGACCGCGGCGACGTGGACGTCGCAGGCACGCCGGAGGGCCTCCTTCGAGCCGAAGTGGTGGATGACGAGGGCCGGGGAGACCCCCGCGCCCTCGGCGACGAGCCGCACGCTCGCCCCCTCGACGCCGTGCGCGGCGAACGTCGCGATCGCGCTGTCGCGGATGCGCGCCTTCGCGGTGCGGTCGTCCCGCCCGCTCGCGACGGCCTCTGCCATGGCCTCGCCCCTCGTGCTCGCGCGCGCCGCGCCGCCCTGGAGACCCGGTGCGCCTTGCTATGAACGCACGTTCACGAGAATAAACGATCGTTCAGGAGCCGGCAAGGCGCAGTCGCGGTCCACGACGACGGCCAGGTCCGGAGGCACGACGCGACGGGCCGCAGCAGCGCGGCCTCAGCCCTCGCCACTGGGGACGTCCTCGGCGGCGGGCACGTGGACGACGGGGACGTCGAAGCGCCGCTGCGCGCGGGCCACGAGGTCCATGCGGAGCCAGCGACTGAGCCCCGGCGGCAGCGTCGAGAGGATGATCTCGTCGTACTCGCCGACCTCGAGGGCGTCGGCGATGGCTGCGAGCGGGTCGGGGTCGGCGACCTCGCCCGTCGCCTCGACGCCGCAGTCGGTGAGCAGACGGAGGGCGTCAGTGAGGCGCGCCTCCGCACGCTCCTGGCTCGTCTGCTCGTTCCCGCCGTCGAGCGGCAGCGCAAGACCCTCGGCGCCGAGCACCCCGCCGTAGATCGCCCCAGCACCGAGGACGTCGTCGACGGTGGGCGTCGCCGGGACGACGACATGGAAGGTCGCCGGCCCCGCGCGGTGCCGCGCGAGGACGAGCTCGCGCAGCCGTGCTCCCCCGAGCGTCTGGTTCGCCACGATGAGGTACCGCGTCATCGCCGGCCCTCCTCTCCGGGTCTCACGGCGCATCGTTCCGCGTCGTCGACGACCGCGGGTCGCTGCGCGCGGTGGCCGATCGGCCGGAGCCTACGCGATCAGATCAACCGTCGATGACCGCTTCGAGGTAGGTGGTGAGCGGTTCGAAGCCCATCCGGCGGTACATCCGGACGGCCGACGGCGAGGGCTCGAGGACGGCGGTGTCGTACCCCTGCTGCACTGCCTCGGCGAGCGCCGCGGCGGTCACGGCGGTCCCGAAGCCCCGACCACGGTGGGCGGGGCGGGTGGCGACGCTGTACACACCCGCCAGGCCGACGCTGCGCGTGGTCGCGAGCATCGAGGAGGCGACCGGCTCCCCCGAGCGGTACCCGACGAAGACGGTGAACGTCGGGATCGTGAGCAGGTTGGGCCCGAGCTCGCGGCTCACCGCGTCGGGGTCGGCATCGAACGCGTCGGCGAAGCACTGGACGGCACCCTCGATCGTGTCCTGGCCGGCCACGCTGATCGAGAGCGGCGAGGGCACTGGCATGGGCGCCGCGGTCGCCGCACGGGACCGGAGGTCCGCCGCGAAGACCGGTTCCTCGTCGAAGTCGAGCCCACGGACTCGTGCGTGCGCGACGAGGTCGCCGTCGAGCTCAGGCTGCAGCTTCAACAGCCAGCGCAGCCCCGCACCACGGAAACGGTCCTCGGCTGCGTCGAGCGCGACCCGCGGGTCGCGCCGTCGGGCCCCCGAGAGGGCGAGGTTGAACGACGGGCTGCTCGACCCGGTGGCGATGCACCGCAGGCCCTCCGCCTCCTCGACCCATCCCCCTGGGATCGACCGGGCGAGCCGCGCCCACACATCGTGGAGGTGCCCGTGGAACCGCCGCCGCAACTCCCGCCGGTCACCTCCCACGGCTGGCCTCCTGGCCGCGGCGGCGCACCAAGGGGACGCCGTCGCTGCTCACGACCCCGCCCGGCGTCACGACGTCGGTGCGTAGCCTACTTGTAGCGGTAGGTGATGCGCCCTCGCGTGAGGTCGTAGGGGGAGAGCTCGACGGTGACCCGGTCGCCGGGCAGGATCCGGATGTAGTGCTTGCGCATCTTGCCCGAGATATGGCCGAGCACGGTGTGGCCGTTGTCGAGGGTCACCCGGAACATCGTGTTCGGCAACGCCTCCTCGACCACCCCTTCGAGCTCCAGGGCGGCCTCCTTCGTCGAGCCGACCCGCGCCTCGCGCTTCGCGCGGGTCTCGGGGTCGGCGGAGCGACGGGAGGGCGCTCGGCCGCTGC
>SLNF01000331.1 GCA_007133145.1 Nitriliruptorales bacterium | reverse complement strand
TTGTGCGGCGAGCTCGGCGGCGCGGCGGCGCAATCCCGCGAGGCGCGCGTCGTCGTTGCGCAGCGCGGCGTGCAGGGCCGCCACGCGCTCGGCGATGGCGGCGTCGTGGAAGGAGTAGGCGACGTTGGCGACCTTGTCGAGGCGGGCTCTGGCCGCGGCGGGGTCGGTGGCCTCGGCCGGGGCCAGCGGCGTCGCCGCGCCCCAGTCGATGTGGACGAGCGAGCCGCCGGTGGCGGGGACGATGAAGTTCGCCGCGTGCCAGTCGGGGTTGTCGACGCCGATCGCCTCGCAGAGCAGCTGTGCCACGACGAGCTCGTCGTAGACCTCCGCGGTCATCCGGGCAGGGTCGGCGAGGACGTGGGCCTGCAACGTCGGGCCGTCGACGAACGGCTCGACGATGAGCCCGAGGAGCGTCGAGAAGGCGACGTCACGGCCGCTGATGCGGTCGAGCCGCGGCACGAGCCCGTCGGCGACGATCTCGCCGAGCCGGCCGCGGGCGGTCACGAGCGCGCCGCCGTCGACCGCGTAGGGCCAGTTCTCCTCCTCGCCGAAGGCGATGTCGTGGTCGGGCTCGGGTGCGGGCTGCTTGACGACGAGGCCGAGGGCGGGCGCGAGCAGGACCGTCGAGCGGCGGTGGCGCCCGGCGATGTACTCGCCCTTGAGCAGAAGCCGCAGGCCATACCGCTCGGCCCAGATCGCCTGGGCCTCGGCGAGGGACTCCGCCCGCGCCGGGTCGCGCTCGGCGACCGCGGCGCGTCGGGCGGTCTCGGTGGCCACGAGCTGGGCCATGAGCTCATCGAGCAGGAGCAGTCGCGGCGCCGGTCTCGTCTCCGCTCCGCGGACGGCGCCCTCCTCGTCGCCGTGCCCACGTGGACCCGGCGCGGCGAGGTCGACGGCTTCCCGCAGGTCGCCTCCGTCGGCCAGCGCCCGCGCGAGCAGGTCGACGTGCTCGGCGGGCCGACCGGCGAGACGCTCCCGCAGCGTGTGGAGCTGGCCCACCGCGGCGGCTACGCCGGCGGCGTCGGTGCCGACCTCGGTCTCGAGCCGGGCGGCGACCTGCGCGGCGTCGGCGCCGCGGGCTCGGATCCGCGGTCCGTGCTCGGTGAGGACGCGGGTCACCGCGAGGACCGGGTCCGTGGCGGCGGCGTCCCCCGGCTCCGGCAGGCCGAAGACGCCGAAGAGGATCGGTGCCCAGCCCCCGAGGTTGCGGGTGAGGAAGCCGCCGTCGTCGAGGAGTTCGGCTGGCACGAGGCGGTCGGTGGGGGTGGGGACGACGTGGCCGTGCGGGTCGTCGATCGCGACGAGGTCGGCCGCGCTCGGCGGCCCGGCCGTCGTGAGGCGGCGGGCCCAGGCGGCCTCGGCCCGTGCGGTGGGGCGTTGGGCGATGACGCCGATCTCGGCGCCACGGGCAGGCACCGCGCGGGAGGTGAGGTGACGGACGACCGGCACACGGTTGAGCGGGATCGCGCACACGGCGAAGCGCTGTGGCGGCATCGTCATCATCGGCCGGCAGGCTAGCGGCTCGCCCGCAGCGGCGTCGTGGTCGCGACACCGCCCGCTGGTGAGGCCCCACTGCCGGCGAGGTGGGCGATGACGCTCGCGAGCACCTCGCTCGACAGCAGCAGCGAGAGGTGGCCCGTGTCGTTGATGCGGACGTTCGTCGCCGCGAGCGCCGGATGGGACAGCTTGCCGGAGACCGCGGGCACGACGAGGAAGTCGAGGTCGGCGTAGTAGGCGATCCAGCGCACGCGGCTCGGCCGGGCGCTCTCCTCGAGCCGTCGCAGGTAGGACGAGCCTGGCCGCAACTGCTTGGCGGCGGGGCCGAGGCCGAGATGGCTCGTGAGGCTGCCGCGGTGCGGGGCGCCGAGGGTGATGACGGTCTCGACGGTGTCGTAGCCGCCGAGCAGTTGGACGTAGTGCCGCGCGACGATGCCGCCCATCGAGTGCCCGACGAGGGCGACGCGCTCGGCGCCGGTGCGGTCGCGTACCCGCTGCACCTCGCTGGCCAGTCCGAGGGCGATCTGTGGGAGGTCGGCGATGAGTGGGTTGTAGTTCAGCCCGTGGACCTGCTCGAAGCCGGCGCGCTTGAGGGCCCGCGCCATGACGAGGAACGCCGAGCGGTTGTGGACGTAGCCGTGGACGAGGACGACCGGCAGCGCCGCGCGCACGTCGTCGACGGGGTGCGCCGCCCCGCTCGCGTCGGCGTCGGCGTCGCTGGCCTGCCCGATCGGGCGCACCGCCGGCAGCAGCCCGAGCGGGTAGGCGCCGAGGTGGAACGTCGCGAGCGCGATCTCCCGGGCCAGCCCGAGGTAGGAGCGAGGGCGGACGAGGTAGCCGAGCGCGCGGGCCGCTTGCGTGCGCAGCGCCTCGGAGGCCTCGGTCGACTCACCGCTCACCGCTGCGCCATCCGGCTCTCACCTCTCGTGGGACGCCCCAGGCATTGTGCCGCATGCCGTCGGGCCCGGCGCGGCCCCCGGCATCGGGCCCCGCCGGGGCGTGGGGCCCCGCCGGGGCGTGGG
>SLNF01000092.1 GCA_007133145.1 Nitriliruptorales bacterium | reverse complement strand
CGCGATCCTCTGGGCCGCGGAGACCTTCGGTGACCTGCCGGCCCTACGGCCCGCGCACCTCGCGAGCCCCGTCGCCGGGTTGCTCCTCCTTGCGGTGCTCGCACGGCGCCGTCGCCTCGTCGCCGTCGCCGCGGTGCTGTCGGCGACCGCGCTTGCCCTCGGCCCGCTCCTCGTGCCCGCTCGGCCCGTCGAGCACCTCACGATCACCGCGCTCGACGTCGGCCAGGGCGACGCCTTCCTCGTCGAGGCGCCCGCCGAGGGCGGGGCGGCGGTCGCCCGGATGCTCGTCGACGGCGGTGAGGACGAGGCGGTGCTGCACCGCCGGTTGCGCGAGGCCGGGGTCGACGGCCTCGACGTCGTCGCCCTGACCCACGGCCACCTCGACCACGGCGGCGGGCTGCCCCGCGTCCTGCGCGAGCGTGAGGTCGGCGCGCTCCTGCTCGCGGTCCACCCCGACCCGCCCCAGAGCGTCGTCACCGAGGCGGTGCTCGGGGCGGCGCGCCAGGCGGGTGTCGTCGTCGAGCGTCTCGACGCCGGGCAGCGCTTCACCCTCGGCGACGCCGACGTCACCGTCCTCAGCCCTCCGCGGCGGGGGCTGGCCACCCGCGACCTCAACGAGCTCTCGCTCGTCCTGCGCTTCGACGGGGCGCACGGGTCGGCGCTGCTCACCGGCGACGCCGAGGTGCGCGCCCAGGAGCGCCTGCTCGCCCGCCCCGCCGACCTCGCCGTCGACGTCCTCGACGTGCCCCACCACGGCGCGGCGACGAACGCCGAGGGCTTCCTCCCGGCGACGCGTGCGAGCGTCGCGCTCGTGAGCGTCGGCGAGGACAACCGCCACGATCATCCACGACCCGAGCCCCTCGCCGAGCTCGCGGCGATGGGCGCGCAGGTCTGGCGCACCGACCTCCATGGCAGCGTCGCGGTCGAGCTCACGCCCGACGGGCCCCGGGTACGTGCGCGGCGCCGGCACGGCGCACCCGGCCGGACGCGCGGCCGGCGCGCCCGTGCGGGCGAGCGGCCGACGGCCCCTAGCCGCTGCGCACGACGACGGTCTCGCCGCGCCGGTCGTGCCAGCCTTGCCGGCGGGCCGGGTCCCCGGCGATCGTCGCGACGACGGAGATCACGAGGCCGAGGACGACGAGCAGCGCGAGGGGCCAGCCGTACTCGGGAATGACGGCGAGCAGGAGCGCGAGGTGGTAGGCGTTGCGCCGCCTGGCCTGGGCCGTGCTGGCAGCCGCTCCGCTCACGCTGCGCACCCGCAGACCGGTGACCCGCTTGCCGACCGTCCTGCCGGTGCGGCCCTCGGTGAGGCTGTAGTAGCCGAAGACGAGCAGCGTCCACAGCAGGCCCGTGAGCGGCAGGACGCCGAAGGTCATGGGGTCGCGGCGGGCGAACAGGCGCGCGTCGAGCGGTCCCTCGACGAAGAGCGTGAGGCCGTAGAGTCCGAGGGCGGCGGCGACGGCGGCGACGATGAGGACGGGCAGCAGCACGACGGTGTCGATGACCTTCGCGGCGATCCTGTCGGCGAGGCCCGCCGGGGTGCCTGCGGGGTCCGGCAGGGTGGGCCCCGGCCCCCCGTCGCCGGCCGTTTCGGCTCGGTCGTCCATGCCCATCCCATCCTCGCCCGCGCGGCGCGCATGCCGCGGTGCCTGCGCTTGCCCGCCAGGCTCGCCTGTCCCGGTCGCCCCCTGACCGTAGGCTGGCGCGGCAGCGGAGCCAACCCCGCCGACCGGGCAGGTCGGCGCCGGGCCCCCGGTCCACGACTGCACGCGCGCGGAGGAGACGATGGTGGCCCACGACGCCGGGGGTGGCGCCGAGGACCTCGCGGCCCTGCGCGATCTCGCCGTGGAGGTGGCGCACGCCGCCGGGGAGGTCCTCCTCGCCCGCCGCGGTGACATCGGCGGCGTCGAGGCCAAGGGGCGCTCGAACGACCTCGTGAGCGCCGCCGACCGCGAGAGCGAGGCGCTCGTCGGCGAGGAGCTCGCGCGGCGCCGACCCGACGACGGCCTCCTCGGCGAGGAGGGGGCCTCCCGCCAGGCACCCAGCGGCCTGCGCTGGGTCGTCGACCCCATCGACGGTACGACGAACTACCTCTACGGCCTCGACGCCTGGACGGTCTCGATCGCCCTGCAGCGGCGCACGTCCGCCGACTGGGAGTCGGTCGTCGGCGTCGTCCACCAGCCCGTGACCGGGGAGACCTTCGAGGCGGTCGCCGGCGGCGGCGCCTGGCTCGGCGCCCGCCGCCTCGCCGTCAACGATCCCGTGGCCCTGCCCGAGGCCCTCGTGGCCACCGGCTTCGCCTACGACCCGGCCGACCGCGCACGGCAGGCCCGCACCGCCGCGCACCTCCTCGTGCGGACCCGCGACCTGCGCCGACTCGGCTCGGCGGCGCTCGACCTCTGTCTCGTCGCTGCCGGGCGCGTCGACGGGTTCTACGAGGACCACCTCGAGGTCTGGGATGCCGCCGCCGGCGAGCTCATCGCCGCCGAGGCCGGCGCGGTCGTCACGCGTCTCGGCCGCGGCCTGCTGGCCGCGGG
>SLNF01000224.1 GCA_007133145.1 Nitriliruptorales bacterium | reverse complement strand
TGACCGCCGCTGGCGGGGCCGAGGTCGCCACCGCCGACCTCACCGGCGGCCTCGACGCGGTCCTCTCCCACGACATCGTCATCGGCGGGCTCATCCCCTCCGTCGAGGTCTTCGAGCTCACCGTCGACGTCACCAAGGACCTCGCCCTGGAGGTCAGCGCCGAGGAGAGCTTCAGCCTCGAGCGCTCCGTCGAGCTCGCCCGGCTCGACCTGCCGCCGGTGAGCTTCAGCGTCGGGCCGGTGCCGGTCTACCTCGAGCCGATCATCACCGTCAGCCTCGACGCCGCCGGCGAGCTCGCAGGCGACCTCACGCTGACCGCCTCGGAGTCGGTGACCGACCGCGCCGGCGCCCGCTACACCGCCTCGGAGGGTTGGCGCGACCTCGGCGGGCGTCTCGACCAATCCAGCACCGGCAGTCTCGACGTCGGCGCCTCACTCGAGCTCGAGGCCGGTCCGCGCGTCGCACTCGAAGCGGTCCTCTACGGCGTCCGCGGCATCGAGATCTCCGCCTCGGCCTACGCCCGTGCGGTGTGGACCGCCGGCGGCGACCCGCCGTGGTACCTCGGCGTGGGAGGGCGCGCCGAGCTCGACTTCAGCCCACGCCTGCCGGTCATCGGCGAGCTCACCAGCCACCAGGCCACGATCTACGAGAGCGACCTTCTCATCCTCGCCGAAGGGCCACGCGCCCCCGGCGGCCTCGCCTTCGACCCGGCCCCACCCGGCATCCTCACCTCCGGCGCGAGCCCCGGCGCGGTGACGGTCACCGTCACGCACAGCGACGGCGACCTCGTCGACGTCGACGACTTCGCCATCGACCTGCTCCTCGAACCCCTCGGTGGGGGCACCCCACGCCATCTCGACGCCACGCTGACGACCGGAGGCCGGGCCGCCTTCACCGACCTCGAGATCCCCGGCGACCTCCCACCGGGCCGCTACCGCTGGCACGCCCGCGACCACAGCTTCGAGCTCGACACCCGCTCGAGCCCCGTCGTGCTCGGCGACGACCGGCTCCTCCCACCCCGGGAGGACTGCGAGGCCTACCTCGTCTCGTTCGTGGCCCTCGACGAGCCCGGCGACATCCACCCCATCGGACGGATCGTGCTCGTCAGCAACGACCCGGACCCGGTCGGCACGGGCCAGGCCCACCCTTCGGTCACCTCCGACGTCGAAGTGCGCCTCCCCACCGGCAGCGCGTCCGGACGCGAGGGCATGGAGTTGCTCGACGACTGGGTCGTCGACCTCGAGTCCAGGGTGTGGATCTGCGGCGAGCCCAGCGCCGTCGACCTCATCGTCGGGATCGCCCAGTAGCCGCCACGCGGGCGAAGCTCCGCCGCGGCCTCCTCGGTCGCGATCGTGCGGCCCGCCGTGTCGCTGCCGTGGGCGTCCCCGACCGCTCCAGGGCGGACCAGGGGCCGGGGCACGTCCGGCGTCGACTCCCGCGCGGCACCGGCGTCGGCATCGGAGGGGCCCCGGCGGCCCGGGCGCCACCGCTCGTGGACCCATCGAGCCCCGAGGTGACGACCCAGGCAGCGCGGAGGCACCGGCCGCGCTGCTCCCCTCGGCAGCGGCGCTCGGTGGTTCGTCGATGGATCGTGCACTCCGTGCGGTGCGGCACTCGATCCCGTCCCCGCCGGTCAGTCCGAAGCGAAGACCTGCTTGAGCGCCTCCTCGTCGGCCTGGCTGAGGTTGGTGTGGATCAGCTCGCCCGCCTGCGGGAGGCGATCGACCACGCGGTCGACCACGGTCTGCTCGGTGAGGAGGAAGAGCGCCGAGGTGCCCGGGGTGACGCTCTCCCGGGTCCGCTTGATGAAGTCATTGTCGATGCCGACGTCGGCCAGCGAGCCTGCGAAGGCCCCGGCCGCCGCCCCCACGGCCAAGCCGAGCAGCGGGACGAAGAAGATCAAGCCGAAGAGCAGGCCCCAGAAGGACCCTGCGAGCGCGCCGGTGCCCGCGAGGTTGTGCAACTGCGTGGTCTTGGGCTTCTTGCGTGACGGGTCCCACTCGACGATGGCGGCGTCGATGATGGTGATGAGGCCCTCGCGCTGCAGGCCAGCCAGGGTGTCCTTCACCTGGGCGGCAGCGCCGGCATCGTCGTACTTCCAGACGGTCAAGGTGGCCATGGGCAGTCCTCTCTCTCTCGCTCTGTCGCATCGAGCCCGAGGTCCGCGCCGGCAAGGGCGGACGTCGGAGCATCCCCGGTCCCGCTCGTGCGGGTGGTTCGCGCATGCTGCCCGTGCGGCTCGACTCACGTGGGCGAGCGGCGTGGGAGCCTGCTCGACCGCGCGGAGCGTCATGCGGCGCTTCCGGGCCGCCGTGCGCACGCTGGATGGTCCTGGTGAGCCGCCGGGCGCGCCTCACCCAACGGGGGTGAGGACGGGCGAACGCGATCACGTGCGGCAAGCGCCCTCCTGCCGGCGGGGCCCACGAGACGGGAGCGCCTTGGCAGGCTGACGGTGTCGAGCCGCGACGGGGCCGTCGACGTCGTCGCCGCCCTCCCGACGGCCATCGAGCCCCTCAACCCATCCCATGCCGCCGTGCGCGCC
>SLNF01000354.1 GCA_007133145.1 Nitriliruptorales bacterium | reverse complement strand
TGCGGCGGTGGCGGGCAGGGCGAGGCGCTGCTGCTCGAGACCCTCGAGGGTGGGTGAGGCCGGTGGCCACCGTCGGTGAGCTCGTCGCGGCGCTGCGCGGTGGGGACCGCCGCGCGGTCGCGCGCCTGCTCTCGCTCGTCGAGGACGGCGATCGCGAGCGGGTGCGCGAGGTCGTCGAGCTCTGCCACCCGCTGACCGGTCGCGCCGAGATCGTCGGGCTCACCGGGGCCCCGGGCGTCGGCAAGTCGACGCTGGCCTCCGGCCTCGTGTCGGCCTGGCGCCGGCAGGGCCGTGAGGTCGCCGTCCTCGCGATCGACCCCTCCTCGCCGCTGACCGGCGGTGCGCTGCTCGGCGACCGCATCCGGCTGCAGGCCCACGCGCTCGACGAAGGCGTCTACGTGCGGTCGATGGCCAGCCGCGGCCATCTCGGCGGGCTGGCGTGGGCGGCTCCACACGCCCTCGCCGTCCTCGACGCCGCCGGCTTCGACGTCGTCCTGCTCGAGACCGTCGGCGTCGGCCAGGGCGAGGTCGAGGTCGCCGCGGTCGCCGACGCCACCGTCGTCGCCGTCGCCCCCGGCATGGGGGATGCCGTGCAGGCCGCCAAGGCCGGGATCCTCGAGGTCGGCGACGTCCTCTGTGTGACCAAGGGCGACCTCGACGCCGCCGAGCGCACCGTCGCCGAGCTCGAGGACGCCCAGCGCGACGGCGGCCTCGTCCCCACGCCAGTGCTGCGCACCACCGCGATCGCGGGAGAGGGGATCGCCGAGCTCGTGGAGGCGCTCACGGCCCTGCGCACCGAGCGCTGGAGCGACCCTGCGCACTGCCCCCGACGTCGTGCCCGTGCGCACCTCCAGCTCCGCGAGATCGTCGTCGACGCGCTGCGCAGCCGCGTCGACGAGGCCGTCACCGACGAGCTCCTCGACGCGGTGACCCGTGGCGGCCTCGACCCCTACGCCGCCGCCGACCGCCTGCTCGCCACCTTCGACCTCGGCGACGCGACCGGCGGGTCCGGCGGGCCCGCCTGAGCGCTCGCGAGCGGCGACCTCAGACGGTCACGCCCTCGAGGGCGAGGAGGGCGCGCTTGCGCTCCAGGCCGCCGGTGTAGCCGCCGAGGCCCCCGTCGGAGGCGAGCACCCGGTGACAGGGCACGACGACGGCGAGGGGGTTCGCGCCGAGCGCCTGCCCGGCTGCGCGTGCGGCGTTGGGGCTGCCCGCGGCCTCGGCGACCTCCCGGTACGACGTGGTCCGCCCGCGCGGGACCGCCGCGGTCGCCGCGAGCACGCGCCCGGCGAACCCGCCCGGCAGCGCCGCGGGGTCGATGACGATGTCGAGCGTGGCGCCTGCGCCGGTGAGGTAGGCCGTGAGCACCGCCGCGGCCTGGTCGAGGTGGCCGGCGGCGCGCGCATCAGCGTCGGTGGTGGGGGTCGACTCGTCGAAGAGGACGGCCCGCAGCCCATGGGCGCCCGCGGCGAGCGTGAGCGTGCCGAGAGGGGTGGTGATGCTGCGCCAGGCCAGCCCCGGTGCGCTCACAGCGCCACGACCGCGAACGCCGCCGCGAGGTCCTCGAGACTCGAGGTGTCCTCGTCACCGTTCCCGTCGGCGTCCCCAGGTTCCTCCTCGCCCTGCTGGCTCGACTGCTCGTCCTCCTCGGGCCCGGCGTCGCGCTGCTGCGCCTCCTCCTCGGCGGGGGCGTCGCGCGGCTCGGGGTCGGGCTCGTCGGCCTCCGGCGCGGGGTCGGGCTCGTCGGGCTGCGGCTCTGGCTGCGGCTCTGGCTCCGGCGCGGGGTCCGGTTCGTCGGGCTCGATCAACTCCTCGGTGGGTTCCTCCTCCTCCGGCTCCTCGGCGTCGAGCAGCCCGTCCCAGTCGACGGCGACGAGCGCGAGCGCGACGAGCGCGACCGCGCCGATGACCGCGGCGAGCTTCCAGCTGCCGCCTCTCGGCGGCCGCGTAGCCGTCGTCGGCGCCGTCGTCTCCGTCGTCGGTGCGGGCGCGGTGGGCGTGCTCGTCGTGTCGGCGAGGACCTGCGTCGGTGCAGCGGCGGGGTCGAACGGGGTCGTGGCTGCCGCCGCGGGGGCGTCGCCGAGGCGGGAGGGGTCGGCGAGCGCGGCGCGCATGTCCGCGCCGTCGGCGAAGCGTCGCTTCGGGTCCTTCTCGAGCGCGCGGTGCACGACGGTGACGAGGCCGGGATCGAGCCCTCTCACCTTGCGGTCGAGGCGGGGGACGGGGTCGTCGCGGTGGGCGAGGGCGACGGCCAGGGAGCCGCCCTCGGTGAACGGCGGCGCTCCGGCGAGCATCTCGTAGAGCAGCACCCCGGCGGCGTAGACGTCCGAGCGCGGCGTCGCCGGCTGCCCTGCGACCTGCTCGGGGGAGATGTACTTCGGGGTGCCGAGCACCTGGCCGGTGCCGGTCAGCCCTGCCTGCGCCTGCTCGACGCCCTTGGCGATGCCGAAGTCGGCGAGCTTCACCGGCGGCTCGGCGTCGGGCCTCGACGGCACGACCCCGCCGGGCAGCAGGACGTTCGCGGGCTTGACGTCGCGGTGCACGAGGCCG
>SLNF01000145.1 GCA_007133145.1 Nitriliruptorales bacterium | reverse complement strand
TGCTCGCCGCGCTCGACGCGGCTGCCGCAGCTGATCCCCTCGGCGTAGGCGCCCGACGCTGGCCCGTCCTGCTCACCGAGGTGGATGTACCAGTACTCCCGACCGTCATCCCCGGTGACGACCGCCGCGTACCCCCAACCCGGCGGATTGTTGAGCGAACCGGAACTCGACCAACCGCAACCCATGCCGGTGACCTGGCGGACCGTCCCGCCGACGACGGCGTGCACGGGGGTCCCGGCGTCGGCCATGATGTCGGTCGCGCCGTGCGCACCGCGGCTGCGCGGGAAGCTGTAGTCGTTGATGTAGCGGTACGGGCCGTCGTAGTACATCGCGTCCTCCGGAAGGGGGAACGTGAGGTCGACGACCTGCTCGTAGTCGCTCGCGGCAGCGGGCAGGGCGGGCAGGAGGAGGACCGCCGCGGCGAGGATCGCGACGGCGGCGCGAGGCAGGGACATCACTGAAGCTCTCCGCAGAGTTGAAGGCTGACGCGCTGCACGACGCTCGTCGCACTGCCGACGAGCACAGCGTCGCCGTAGGTCACGGACGGGTCGCGCAGGTGCGCGACGAGCTCCGTCGAGCGCTCGAGGTCATCGGGCGGCACGAGCAGGAGCGGGCCCCCGCGGCGGCCGGCGACACCACCGGCGACGAGGGCGTGGGTGTAGGACTGGCCGGAGGCGAACGTCACCCGCGGGGTGGGGTCGTCGAAGCGGCCGAGCGCCTCCTCGGCGACCGCCACGCCGGTGGCGTAGCGGTCCTTGCCGGCGAGGCGTGCGACCTCGAGACCCCGGCCGCGCAGTTCGCTGAGCACCCCGTCGGCGACGGCGGCCGGGCCGCCGAGCACGTGGACGCGCTCCACGCCGAGCGCCTCGAGCGCCTCGAGGGTCGGATCGGGCACGTGATCGGCCCGGGTCAACAGGGTCGGGACGCGGTCAGGCGTCGCCGCGAGGGAGGCGGCGCCGAGGGCGTCGGGCCAGGCGCGGTTGAACTCGGGGTGACGCCCGAGGGCCAAGGCGACCTCGTCGGTGCCCGCGCCGACCTCGGCGGCGACCGCCGCGGCGGTCTCGAAGCGGTCGGCGCCGGCGACCCGCTTGATCGCTACGGGCGGCCCTGAGGAGCCGTGGACAGTCGCGATCGCGCGTTCGGCGTCGCGGCTGACCGCAGCCGGGCCGCCGAGCAGCCACACCGTCTCGATGCCCTCCTCGACGAGGAAGCGTCGCACCCCCGCGGAGAGGCTGTCGCTGTCGGTGAGGAGGATCGGCGCCCCACGCTCGGCGGCGAGCACGGCGCCGGCGAGCGCGTCGGCGTAGTCCTCCCGGCTCGCCACGACCGCCTCGTCGACGCCGGAGAAGTACCAGCGGCCCGCCGCCCACGACAGCTCATCGGCGGCGGCGTGGGCGATGCGGGGGATGCCCTCCGGGCTCGGGCAGCTGCTCAGCAGACTGCCCTGCCGCTCGTAGACGTCGTCGCGCACCTGCCCCCGGAGCCAGTCGAGCCGCGGGTAGTAGGCGTTGCCGGGGCAGGCGGTGAACCCGACGTCGCGATGGCCGATGATCGTGGGGATGCGCACCTCGGTGCCCGAGGGGTACTTGTTGCTGCCCCCGCTGCGCACGGTGATCTGCCCGTCGGGGATGATGCCGTGGAGGTCGAACTTCCACGACAGCACGTCGGCGACGGCCTGCTGGGCGACCTGCGGGGGGGCCGAGGAGGTGAAGTCGCCCATGATCGACACGCCGATCGACCCGGTGTTGAAGCCGCGGGCGTGCGCCCCGATGACGGGACGGTGGACGCCGCCGGCCCGCCCCTCGTAGATCGTGCCGTAGCGGTCGACGAGGAAGTTGTAGCCGATGTCGGACCAGCCGAGGGTGCGCGCGTGGTAGCTGTAGATGCCCCGCACGACCGCGGGGGCCTGCGCCTGGGTATAGCCGTTCGAGCCGGCGGTGTGGTGCACGACGGCGTAGCGCGCGAGGCTCGCGTAGCTCGGGTTGCGCCGCCAGGACTCGTCGGCGCCCCACTGCTCCCGGCTGACGATGCGGGGGCGGCCGTCGGAGGCCTGCGCGGACTGCGGGGTCGTGACCGCGGCGACGACGCCGGTGGCGGACCGTGACAGCCGCTCGCCGACCGACTCCGAGAGGCCGTCGGAGTCGATGACGTGGGCCTCGACGTCCGCGGGCTCGGCGCCGCGGGTCTGCAGCCACACGGCCTCGCCGACCCAAGCCGGCTCGGTCTTGTCCTGCCAGCCCCCTGCGGCCTCGGCGCTGCCGTCGTCGGGTCCGTCGTCGTCGACCCCGAGGGCCTCCACCTCGGTCCACGCCGTCCACGTCTCGCCGTCGACGGAGGTGCGGTACTCGAGCCCTTCGACGCCATCGGGCACGGTGAAGCCGACCATGCTGAAGGGGATCGGCGCCTCGAGCGGGGCCGAGGCGCCCGCCCCGGCGGCGTCGAGTGCGCCGAAGCCCGGCTGCTCGGGCAGGCCCTCGACGGTGGCGTCGACGACGGCCGGCGGCGGAGCGGAGGCCTCGAGTGGCAGCGCGGGCAGCAGGAGGAGCACCGCGGCGGTGAGCGCGACGGCGAGCACCACCGGCCTCGCCGAGACGCTCGCTCGTCGCATCGTCCGTCCTTGCCTCGTGGGCGCTCCGGCGATGACCTGCCGCAGCGGGGACACCGCATCCCCGCTCCCAGGGGGTGTCGGCAGGTCCATCCCGGGGCTGTAGCCGCACCGGGGGGGTCGTCCACTGCGGCGGGCCCGCGGGCCCTCGACCTGGCCCTCACGCACCGCTGTCCAACCTTAGACGTGTGACGTCGGCACCCTCGTACGGGTGCGGGAGGCCGCTGACCTGGCCAATCGGCCGGGCCCGACCGTCAGTCCAATGTCAGACGCGTGGGGACGCCACGACGCGGCCGGTCGCCCCGCGGGGGCTCCCCCCAGCAGCCCGGCGGCGCGACTCAGCGCTCGAGGAGCCGGTCGAGCTCGTGGACGGTGAGCGGGCTGAGCGCCGCGGTGCCACCGACGGCGAGGCCCTGCTCGAGGGGCAACGGCCGCGTGTCGAGGAACGCCTCGAGCGGGGGATCGTCACCGAGGCCGCAGCGCGGCACGAGCACGACCGGCCAGCCGGTCCGGCCCGCGAGCGCGCCGGCGGCCAGGGCGTCGGGGAAGGCCTGGCCGGTGGCGAAGACCGCGCCGTCGCCCTCGGCCCCGCGCTGCAGGGCCGCCCCGAGGACCTTCACGGAGGTCTCCCAGCGGTCCCTGCCGGCGAGTCGCTCGACCTCGAAGCCGAGCGCCACGAGCGCACGCTCGACCTCGTCGCCGACCGCCGCGGTGCCGCCGAGGAGCAGCACGCGCACGCGCTCGGGCTCGAGGTCGGTGAGGACCTCGAGCGTGGCCTCGGGCAGCTCGTCGGCGCGGGTGAGCAACAGCGGGCGGACGTCGTCGGTGGCGAGCAGGGCGCCGGAGGCCACCGCGTCGGGCCAGGCGCGATCCTCGTCGGTGGTGTGCTGGCCGAGCGCGAGGACGACCTCGCCGACGGTGGGCTCGAGCTCGTCGGCGATCGCCGCGGCGGTGGCGAAGCGGTCGGGCCCGTCGATGCGGCGGACGTCGTCGACGCCTTCGAGCTCGGCGGCGGCCTGCTCGACCTCGGCGCTGAGCGCCTCCGTCCCACCGAGGACGACGACCTCGCTCGCGCCGAGGGCGGCGATGGCCTCGGCCACCGGGGCCGCGAGCTCCTCGGGCGGTGTGAGCAGCATCGGCGCACCAGCGTCGGTGGCGAGCGCCCCGCCGGCGAGGGCGTCGGGGAAGGCCCGGGAGGAGGCGAGGACGACGGTGTCGGCCTGCGCGAAGGTCTCGGCGACGGCCACGGCGGTGGCGACGCGGTCGGCCCCGGCGAGGCGCTCGATGTACTCCGGCTCACCGGCCTCGGGCGGGGCGAGGCAGGGGTCGGCGGCGAGGTTGACGTCGACGGCGAAGAGCGTCGAGCGCAGCCCGAGGGCACGCCGGGCCTCGTCGCCGGAGAGCACCGCGACGCCGCGGCTGCCGGTGACCTCGAGGCCGCCGGCACCCCGGGCGGGGGTGCCGATCCGTCCCGACGCGCCGCGCGGCTCCGGCGTCCGGACGGCGAGGACGGTGCCGACGTCATGGCCCGCGCTCGCGAGGCGGCGTCCGAGCTCGGCGGCGGTGAACGACGCCGACCAGCTGCGATGCGGGTTGGAGGAGGCGAGGTCCCAGCGGCTGTCGTCGACCGCGGAGAGGTAGGACACCGACCCGCCCCAGACGAACGCGGAGGACTCGCTGTGCCCGCCGTGGGAGGAGGCGTAGTTGCCGCTCACGACGCGCCCCTCGTAGGTGAGCACGCGACCCGCGGTGCGCTCGACGGCCTCGACCCAGCCGGCGTGGCGGCTCTGCGCCTCGTAGGCGTAGCCATACCAGACCTGGCTCGTCGTCGAGTCGTAGAGGTCGCAGTCCCCGTCGCAGCGCCGGGAGCCGGCCCGTTGGTCGATCGCGAAGCTGCGCGCGGCGACGGCCTGCGCCTCGAGCGCGGCGTCGGGCCAGCTCGCGGGGATCTCGCGGACGTTGCGCAGGTAGCGCTCGAGCGAGGGCACGCGGGCCACGACGTGCATGCCTCCGCCGCGCTGGCGGAAGCGCAGTTCGCCGTCGCGGTAGGGGCGTCCCTCGGTCCAGCGGCTGCGTTCCTCCCCGGTGAGGGACTTGGCGGGCAGTTGGACGACCGTGCTGCCGTGCACCGCCCGCAGGGTCACGTCGCCCGGGACCTCCCGACGCGTCTCGCCGTCGTCGTCGACGAGGGTGAGCCGACTGCCGCTGGCCTTGACCGTCCACGTCGAGCCGCCGGGCTGGGTGACCTCCTCGCCGCCGGAGAAGCGCCAGGGGACCGCACCCTCGGCGTGGACCTCGACCTCGGAGGGGCGGGAGCCACCCGGGCGGTCGGGCAGCAGCCCGACGTCGATCGGGCCGGAGCTGTCGACGTCGGCGACGCGGGTGCCCTGGTAGTAGTGCTCGAGGATGTCGGTGTAGCCGCAGCCGAGCCGCGCAGCGCCCTCGGCGCCGTACTGGCTCATGCCGACGCCGTGACCCCAGCCCCGCCCGGTGAAGAGGACCTCCCCGGGGTCGGCGGCACCGGAGAGGCTCGGGAGGTCGTCCTGCGCGCCACCTGGGGCGGGGCACTGCGCGGAGGCCGACGGGGCGGCGATCGCCGCGAGCAGCCACCACAGCACGGTCGTGGCCGCGACGAGCGCGAGCGTCGCGGGCTTGGCCGTCGTGCGGGTCATGCCAAAGGGCCTTCCGTGCGGCTTCGGGGTCGCGGCGCGGTCGCCGCACCAGCCTGCCAGCACCCCCGGGTCAGCGTGCCTCGCGCTGGGCGCCACCCTGGTGTGGTGCCGTGTCGTCGGCGTCGGTTGACTCGTGCTCGTCGGCCTCGTCGTCGGCCACGTCCTCCTCGGTCGACGCCTCGTCGTCGCGAGCGACGTCCTCGTCCTCGGTCGACGCCTCGTCCTCGCCGGCGGCTTCCTCGTCCTCCGTCGACGCCTCCTCGCCCTCGGTCGACGCCTCGTCCTCGCCGGCGGCTTCCTCGTCCTCCGTCGACGCCTCGTCGCCCTCGGTCGATGCCTCGTCCTCGCCGGCGGCGTCCCCATCCTCCGTCGACGCCTCGCCCTCCGCGGACGGGTCCCCGCTCTCGACGTCCTCGGGCTCGTCGCCGCCGGAGGGGGCCAAGGGCCGTCGAGCCGACCCGGACCCCGTCGACGCGGGGCTCTCGGCCTGCGCGGACTCCGGCTCGGGCTCCTCGAGCAGCGTGGGACCCTCGTCGACCTCGCCGTCGCCCCCCTCGGGGCCGTCCTCGGCCTCCCCGTCACGCTCGGCGAGCGCACGGTCGCTGCGGTGCGGCTCGCGGTCCTCGCCCTCGTCGTCGGCGTCGAGCCAGGGGGCGTTCGGCGCGGAACCGCCCTGCTCGGTGAAGACCCGCGCGCTGCCCTCGAGCTGCTCGCGCGTGGCGCGCGGAGCGAGCGTGGCCACCTCGGTGACCTGCTCGGCGCCGCGTTGCCGCAGACGGGTCACCGCGGCGCTGACCGCCGGGTCGCCGACGGCCTCGGCGGCGCGCAGCGCCTCGAGCGCCTCGCTGACGTGCGGGCCCGCGTGCTCCCAACGCTCGGTGGCGCTCAGCCGTGAGAGCTCGTCGAGTCGACGCTCGGCCTGGGCGACGAGGGTCCACCCGCGCTCGGCATCGCTGGCCGCGGTGGCGAGGCGAACTGCCTCCTGCTCGCGCTTGAGCTCGTAGAGGGCATCGCCCGGGGCGCTCGCACCGCTCACGACGACGACGCCGACCGGCGCGACGACGAGGGCGAGGACCGCCGCGGCGGCCACCAGCGTCTTGCGGGTGAGACGGCGGTGCAGCGGCACGACGGGCGCGAGGTGGCGCGGACCGCCGGAGGTCGGCGGCGCCTCGTCGGCGAGCTCGCGGGCACGCTCGGCGATGCGGGCGCGGTGGCGCGCAGCGACGTCGGGGGCGACGCGCGTGGCGTAGGCGTCGTCGAAGCGACGCGCGAGCCCTTCGGCGCGGTCGCGCTCGGCGCTCATCGCCTCACCCCTCCCTTCGCCCTGCTCGACGCGGACTCGCGATCGCAGACGCGTCGGTGCGCGCCTGCTGCTGTGACGCCGTAGCGGCCTCCACCGGTGCGGGTCCTCGTGCGTCATCGGCGCCGTCGCCAGCCAATCCCGACCCCTCGCGCTCGAGGATGCGGGCCAGCGAGCGCTCGCCACGGTGCTGCAGGCCCCGCACCGCCGGGACGTTCTTGCCGAGCACCGCGGCGGCCTCCGGTGCGGTGAGCCCACCGACGTAGCGCAGCAGGAGGACCTCCTGCTGGTCCTCGGAGAGCTGCGCCATCGCGGCGCGCAGCTCGCGGCTCAGGTCGGCATGGAGCGCGTGCTCGGCGGGCCCGCGCGCGGAGTCGGGACCGTCGTAGCGGTCGTGGTCGCTGACGAGCTCCTCGCGGGCGCGCTGGCGGCGCCGCAGGAGGTCGAGGGCGTTGAAGTGCGCGGCACGGAAGAGCCAGGCCTTGATGACACTCGCCCCGCCGCGGATCGTGTCGCCACGTTCCAGCAGCTCGACGAAGGTCGACTCGAGGAGGTCCTCGGCGGTCTGGCGGTCACCGACGCGGGCGATGAGGAAGCCGAGCAGGCGGTCAGCGAGGGCCTCGTACACGACGGTGACGGCGTCGGGGTCACGACGCCGCACACCATCGGCGATGTCCTCGGTGAACAGCGCCGCACTCTGCGTATCGATGCTGCCCTCCTCACCTGTCACGACGCCTGCCACGACGCGCCCCAGCGACGGCCGGCGCGGGGAGTCTAGCCCCGCCCCCCGACGCTCCTCGTCGAGCATGACCCGTCACACGCGGCAATCGACCCCATCTCACCTGCCCCATCGGACGGTGGCGGCGTGCAGCGCCGCGGCGACCTCCGCCGAGACCGCGCGCTCGTCCCCGAGCGTCAGCACGCGGCGGGGCCCGAGGTCCCCGATCGCCTCGAGTGCGGCCTCCGGCGGGCGCTCAGGGTGGACGAGCAGCAGCGGCGAACCGTGGGCAGCGGCGACGACGCCGCCGACGAGCGCCTCACCGAAGGCCTGCCCGGTGGTGGCGTAGACCGTCGAGGGCTCGGTCGGCGCGAGGCGGTCTCGCGCGAGCGCCGAGGCGGTGGCGTAACGGTCGGCGCCAGCGACGCGGCGCACCTCCCCGGCGAGGGTCGACAGCTCGGCCTCCACCTCGGCGGAGACGGCCTTCTCGCCGCCGAGCACGACGATCTGCTCGGGGGCGAGGTCGACGAGCAGCGCGCGGGTCGGCGCGGGCAGGCGGTCGGTCCGGGTCAACGCGACGGGCCCGTTCCCGACGGTCAACGGCACGGTCGCGAGCGCGTCGGGGTAGGCCTCGCCGGTCGCGAGGAAGACCGTGTCGGCAGGCCCCCACCGCCGGGCGACCGCCGCGGCGGTGGCGTAGCGGTCGTCACCGGCGAGGCGACGGACCGGCGCGTGACCCTCGAGCGCGGCGGCGACGTCGCCGCCGACCGCGGCCTCGCCGCCGAGCACGACGATCTCGTCGGGGGCGAGCCGGCGAAGCTCGGCGTCGACCGGGTCGGGCAGACCGCCGTCGGGGGGAACGAGCAACAGGGGACCGGAGCGGGCGGCGAGCGCCCCGCCGGTGAGGCCGTCGGGGAAGGCCGCCGAGGACGCGGCGTAGACGGTGCGCTGGCCGGCGTCGAAGGCCTGGCGGGTGATCGCCGCAGCGGTGGCGTGGAGGTCCTCGCCTCCGAGTCGGGAGACCTCGTCGGCGCCGAACTGGCCGCCGGTGACCGCCTCGATCCAGTCGAGGATGCCGGCGACGGTGACGTAGAGGCTGCGGGGATCGTCCGCGCAGCGCCCGCGACCGCTCGAGATGATCCCGAGGAGGCGCGCCTGTCCGGACCGGGTCGTGACGAGCGGCCCGCCGCTGTCGCCGGTGCAACTGGCCCGTCCGGCCGCCCCCGCGCACGTCATGAGCGCGTCGTCGAAGCCGCCGCCGATCGCCCGCGCGCAGGCGAGGTCGCTGTGCAACGGCGTCCCGGCCGCCTTGAGGCGCTCGGGGTAGGCCTCGTCATCGCCGGGGTCCGCCTCGGGGTCGGTGAGCCCCCAACCGAGGGTCGTCGCCGCCGCACCGGGGGCGTAGGCGTCGAGGTGGGCGCCGCTCGCCGGGGCGAGCGGCGGGCCCTCGGCGGGCTCGTCGAGGCGCAGCAGCGCCGCGTCGGCGGGCCAGGGCGCGACCCCGGTGGCCTCGGGATGCACGACGATGCGGCGCACGGCGATCGGCTCGGGCGGGGCGGTGAGGTCGGTCATGCCGACGTGCACGGCGACGTCGCGTCCATCGAGGAAGTCCTCCTCGACGCAGTGCGCGGCGGTGAGCACCCAGCGGTCCTCGATGAGGGTGCCGCCGCAGAAGGGCTGCGGGGTGCCCTCGCGACCGGCGACGACGAGGGCGGCCATCCACGGGGCGGCGCCCCCGCCGACCGGCGCCCCGCCGACGACGTGTGCCTCGTAGGCGCCGTCGTCCGATCCCGTCGACGCATCCGCCCCGGCGCCCGGTGCGGCCAGCGGCAGGGCGAGGAGCACGGCGAGCAGGACGAGGGCGCACCGCAGGCTGCCGCCGGGGCGGGTGGCGCTCAGCATCGTCGCGTCGGGCTCCAGGCTCGTCGTCGGCGCCGTGGCGGTGTGGCGTGGGGCCGCGGCCGCGCTCGGCCGCGCCGACCCCAAGCGTCGCGCGCGTCGTGCGCGCACACCGCTGAGACGTCGGGGACGACGATAGCCGACCTGCCCGATCGGCCACCCTGCGCGGCCAGCGTCTCCCTTCCCGCCCGTGAGCATCCCCTCGTGCGGGACGTCGAAGCCGCGACGCCCCCCACAGCGCCGCCGGCGGTCGACGGCGCGCGCCCCGACCCGGAGTCGCCGATGAGCCATCTCGCGCGCCGCGTGCGCGCGGCGGGCACCGCGCTGACGCTCGCCCTCGCCCTCGTGGTCGCCCTCGCCGCCCCGGTCGAGGCGCTCTCGCCGCGCATCGACGAGCGCGAGCCGGTCTTCGGCGGGCTCTTCCACGAGCGCTTCACCGTGCGTCTTGGCGATGGGCAGGTCGCCCGCGGCAACATCCTGCGCATCGACGCTCGGGCCGAGCACCTCACGCTGCGCCCACAACTCGCCCGGGACCGCATCGCCGGACTCGAGCGCATGGTCGACCTCGACCAGCGCGCCCGCAGCCGCGGGGCGCTCGCGGGCACGAACGGTGGCTACTGGCTCCAGACGCCGACCGGCGCACCCAACGGCCTCTACGTCGAGGACGGCCGCGCCCTGGCCGGCGACGCCAGGCTCGGGCGCAGCGGCAACCGCCGCACCCGCAGCGCCGCCGGCTTCCTGCCCGGCGGCGAGGTCGTCCTCGACTTCCTGCCCGTCGACCTGCGGCTGCGCACCGCCGCCGGCACCCTCGAGGTCGACGACCTCAACCGCTCCTCGCGCCCCAACGCCGACGACGGCGAGGTGTTCGTCTACGACGAGCGCTACGGCCGCCCCGTCGAGGTGCCCTCCGGCAGCCTCCTCGTGCGGCTTGACACCCTCGACGCTCGGGTTGGCGGCGAGGCGGGGGCGACGGTGCGCGACGTCTCGCGGCCCTCCTCGAGCCGGGAGGTGAGCGTAGCCGCCGGGGAGAGCATCTTGCTGGCAACCGGCCGGCGAGCTGGCGCATCGGCCTTGGCCGAGCTCACCGCTGGCAGCGAGCT
>SLNF01000007.1 GCA_007133145.1 Nitriliruptorales bacterium | reverse complement strand
GGCGGCTTCGGCGACCTCGGCGACCTCGGCGGTGGCCTCGAGGGCCTCGGCGGCGCCGCGCCGGAGGGCGGCGTCGACGCCGCGCCGATCGAGGAGGGCTCCGACGTCCGCGCCGGCCAGCCGCTGTTCACCGTCTACGACCTCACCGACTGGTACGTCGAGGCCGACATCGACGAGCTCGACGCCCGCGGGGTGGCCGCCGGCCAGGAGGCCACCGTCACCCTCGACGCCTTCCCCGGCGAGGTCTTCGACGGCGTCGTCGACAAGATCGCCCTCACCCCCACCGGCGCCGGTGGCGCGGTGTCCTACCCGACGCGCGTCCGCCTGCTCGACCGCCCGCCCGAGCCGGGCGCGCGCATCGGCATGTCGGCGGGGGTGGAGATCACCACCGCGACCGTCGAGGCCGACGAGGTCGTGCCCTCCACTGCGGTGGTGCGCCGCGACGGCAGCGACGCCGTCTACGTCCTCGACGGCGACACCGTCGAGATCGTCGCCGTCGAGGTCCTCGCCTTCGGCGACGAGGAAGCTGCGGTGGACGGCGACCTCGCCGCCGGCGACGTCGTGCTCACCGCCGGCTACGAGGACCTGCCCGACGGCGCGGAGGTGCGCGTCGTCGAGGGCGAGGGCGAGGACGAGGGCGAGGACAACGGCGAGGACGACGACGCGTGAGCGCGCCGCTGCTCGAGCTCTCCGGGGTGACCCGGCGCTACGACCTCGGCGACGCCGAGCCGGTCGTCGCGCTGCGCGACGTTGACCTCGCGATCGACGACGGCGAGTTCGTCTCGATCGTCGGGCCGTCGGGGTCGGGCAAGTCGACGATGCTGCACCTCCTCGGTGCGCTCGACCGCCCCACCGAGGGCACCGTCTCGGTCGCCGGCCGCGACGTCTCGACGATGGACGACACCGAGCTCGCGCGCCTGCGCAACGCCACGATCGGCTTCGTCTTCCAGCAGTTCCACCTGCTCGCGCGCACCTCGGCGCTGGCCAACGTCGAGCTGCCGCTGGTCTACGCCGGCGTCGGCCGCGGCGAGCGCCGCCGTCGCGCCTCCGCGGCGCTGTCGCAGGTGGGCCTCGGCCACCGCCTCGAGCACAAGCCCAACCAGCTCTCCGGCGGCGAGCAGCAGCGCGTGGCGATGGCCCGGGCGCTGGTGACCGAGCCGCGGCTGCTGCTCGCCGACGAGCCGACCGGCAACCTCGACAGCCAGCGCGGCGAGGAGATCATGGCGCTGCTCGCCGACCTCAACGCCACCCGGGGGGTGGCCGTGGTCGTCATCACCCACGACCTCGAGATCGCCGCGCTCGCACCGCGGCAGATCGGCCTGCGCGACGGTGTCGTGAGCGAACCGGCGGTGCTGCGGTGAGCGCGGGGCGGGGGCGCCGCCGGTGAGGTTCCTCGAGGCCGTCAAGGTCGCGCTCACCGCGATCGCGGCCAACCGCCTGCGCTCGGCGCTGACGATCCTCGGCGTCGTCATCGGCGTGATGAGCGTCGTCCTGCTCGTCGCCGTCGGTACCGGCGCGCGCGACGAGGTCACCGAGGGCATCGAGTCGCTCGGCTCGAACCTCCTCATCGTCGTGCCCGGCGAGCCCGGCCCCGGCCAGCCGCCCGGCCGGCGCGGCTTCACCGTCGACGACGTCGAGGCGCTGCGGCGCGACCTGCCGCCCGGCGCGCAGGTCACGACGAACCTCACCGGCGGGGAGCGCCTGCGCGCGGAGGGCCGCGAGGCCGGCGGCACCGTCGTCGGGGTCACCCCGGAGTACCAGGGGGTCACCAACGTCGAGGTCGTCCGCGGCGACTTCTTCGGTGAATCCGACCTCTCGGCGAGTCGTCGCGTCGTCGTGCTGTCGGCCGGGGCGGCCGACGACCTCTTCGGCGAGCGCGACCCGCTCGCCCAGCAGGTCACGATCGCCGGGCTCGCCTTCCGGGTCGTCGGCGTCACCGGCGAGGGCCAGACCGCGGCGTTCGGCCCGCAGGCCGCCGGCTCGCAGGTCTACATGCCGGTGACCACGACCCAGCGGCTCTTCAACACCCAGCAGCTCGACACCCTGCTCGTCGCCGCGCCCGACCGCGACCGCCTCGACGCGGTCGCCTCGGAGACCGAGCGCATCCTCACCACCGGGCCCGGCGTCGACCGGGAGGTCTCGATCATCACCCAGGACGAGATCCTCGGGGTGGCCGGCGACATCCTCGACACCCTCACGCTCGTGCTCGCGGCGATCGCCGGCATCAGCCTGCTCGTCGGCGGGATCGGCGTGTCGAACATCATGCTCGTCAGCGTCACCGAGCGCACGAGCGAGGTGGGTCTGCGCAAGGCCCTCGGCGCGCGCACCCGCGACATCACGCGGCAGTTCCTCGTCGAGGCCGTCGTGCTCTGCGGCTTCGGCGGGATCGTCGGCATCGGCCTCGGCATCAGCCTCGCCGCGCTCGCCGAGGCGGTCACGCCGCTGCCGGCGGTCGTGACGACGTGGAGCGTGGCGACGGCCTTCGGGGTCAGCGTCGCCGTCGGGGTGATCTTCGGGGTCTACCCCGCCCGGCGGGCCGGCCAGCTCGAGCCGGTCGTGGCGCTGCGCAGCGAGT
>SLNF01000138.1 GCA_007133145.1 Nitriliruptorales bacterium | reverse complement strand
GGCGTCGGCCCGCGGCGGCGGTCAGCCGAGGCGCGCGGTCGGCGACGCGACGGCCTCACCGGTCGGCGGGTCGCCGATCGGCGTGGCGATGAACTCCTCGACCATCTGCCGGCACACGTCGTCGTGGAACTGCACCGGCGGGGACTTCATGAAGTAGCTCGAGGGGCCGAGCAGCGGCCCGCCGAGCCCACGGTCGAGGCCGAGCTTGGCGCAGCGGATCGCGTCGATGACCACGCCGGCGGAGTTCGGTGAGTCCCACACCTCGAGCTTGAGGTCGATCGACAGCGGCGCGTCGCCGAAGTTGCGGCCCTCGAGGCGGATGTGGGCCCACTTGCGGTCCTCGAGCCACGGCACGTGGTCGCTGGGGCCGACGTGGACGTCGTCGTCGCCGAGCGGCTGGTCCATCTGGCTCGTCACCGACTGGGTCTTCGACACCTTCTTCGAGGAGAGGCGCTCGCGCTCGAGCATGTTCTTGAAGTCCATGTTGCCGCCGAAGTTGAGTTGGTAGGTGTGGTCCATGTGCAGCCCGCGGTCCTCGAAGAGCCGCGTGAGCACCCGGTGGACGATCGTCGCGCCCACCTGGGACTTGATGTCGTCGCCGACGATCGGCACGCCTGCGTCGGCGAAGCGTTGCGCCCACGCGGGGTCGCTGGCGATGAAGACCGGCAGGCAGTTGACGAAGGCCACGCCGGCGTCGATGGCGGCCTGGGCGTAGAACCGGGCGGCCTGCTCGGAGCCCACCGGCAGGTAGCTCACGAGCACGTCGGCGCCGCTGCGCCGCAGCTCCGCGGCGACGTCGACCGGCTCGAGGTCGGACTCGGCGATCTCCTCGCGGTAGTACTGCCCGAGCCCGTCGAGGGTCGGGCCGCGCTGGACCTCGACGCCGGTCGGGGCCACCTCGGCGAACTGCAGGGTGTTGTTCGGGGGCGCGACGATCGCCTCGGCGAGGTCGCGGCCGACCTTCTTCGCGTCGACGTCGAACGCCGCGACGAAGTCGAGGTCGCGCACGTGCATCCCGGCGACCTCGACGTGCATGAGCCCGGGGACGTCGTCGCCGGGGTCGGCGTCGGCGTAGTACGTCACGCCCTGCACGAGCGAGCTCGCGCAGTTGCCGACGCCGACGATCGCGACCCGGACGCGGTCGTTGCGCGGCTCCGGCGTGGCGTGGCTGCTCATCGTTCGACTCCTTGTCCTGCGGCCCGGTGGCCGCGGCGGTGGCGGTTGGCGGCGGTGGAGGGGGGACAACCCTCGTTCAGGGCCCTTGGGGGTGCTCGGTGGCGGGGTCGGGCTCGATGCTCGGCTCCCCGGCCTCGGCGAGCTCGTCGAGCGTCGCGCGCTCGGCGGCGATGAGCTCGTCGAGCCAGGCGATGTCGTGCTCGGTGACCGACACGCCGTGGCGCATGAGCGAGAGGGTGTAGCCGTCGACGCGCGAGGGCGCCGAGCGCAGGGAGCGCCGACCCTCGGCGAGGCGGGCCTCGAGGGTCTGCTTGCGGCGCTCGAGTAACCGGATGCGCGACTCGGGTCGCAAGGAGCCGAAGAAGGCGAGGCGCAAGGGGAACTTCTCGTCCTCCCACGCCGACTGCGGGCCCTCCTCGAGGAGCGCGAGGAACTCGTCCTCGCCGCGCGCGGTGATGCGGTAGACGTGCTTGCGCCTCGAGGCGGTGTCGGCGGGGGTGAGCTTCTCGACCACCCCTCGGCGCTCGAGACGCTTGAGGGTGGGGTAGAGCGAGCCGAAGGAGACCGTCCAGAAGAAGCCGAGGCGCTGCCCCAGCTGCCGTTTCAGCTCGTAACCGTGCATGGACCGCTCCTTGAGCAGCCCGAGAATGGCAAGCTCCAGCATCGTGTCCCGACCTCGGCGATGTAGCGCGGCGATATATCGCGCCGCGACAAGCCTAGCGCCCGCGCGGTCGGGGGCAACGTGGCCCACCTGCCGGGCCGGCTCGCGTCGGCGGTGACCCGGCCTGCCCGCCCCGGCGCCGGGGCCCCCTACACTCGGGGCATGCAGGGACGCACGGACTACCGCATGGCCAAGCGCGCGCTCGTGCGCGAGGTCACCCATGGGGTCGTCCCGCGGGCGGACGTCTGCGACGCCCATCCCGAGCTCCTGCGGGCCGCGCGCAGCGTCGGCGCCGCCGTCGAGCGTGCCTGTCCGATCTGCGCGCTCGCCGACGAGCGCGCCGCGGTGCCCGCCGACGCCACGCCGTCGATGCGGCTGGTGACCTACGTCTTCGGTGACGACCTGCGCCGCAGCGAGGGCAAGATCGTCTGGAGCGAGGCCGAGCTCGCCGAGCTCGCCGAGCGCTACCGCTCGCTGCAGGCCTACACCGTCGAGTGCTGCCTCGTGTGCGGTTGGAACCACCTCATGGAGAGCTACCCCGTGGGGCGGGCTGACGCCGGTTAGCCCACGTCCCGTCCCGTCGGCCATCGGCGGCTGCGACCGCATCAACGGGGGGATGGCACACTTCCTGTCATGGCCCCCCCGCCCCCACGGCGCAAGCGCCGTTCCCGCGGTACGCCCCCGTCCCCGCCACGGCGGTCGACGGGCGCGGCGGGGGCCCCACCCGCCGGCGCAGGCTCC
>SLNF01000264.1 GCA_007133145.1 Nitriliruptorales bacterium | reverse complement strand
CGGTCGCCATGCCGGCGAGGGCGGGCAGGTCGATCTCGACGTCGAAGTGCCCGGCGTTGGCGACGATCGCGCCGTCGGCCATCGCCTCGAAGTGCTCGGCGCGCAGCACCGAGGTGTTGCCCGTCGTCGTGACGAAGACGTCGCCCTGGGGGGCGGCGTCGATCATCGGCATGACCCGGTAGCCCTCCATCGCCGCCTCGAGCGCGCGGGTGGGGTCGACCTCGGTGACGATGACGTCGGCGCCGAGGCCCTTCGCGCGGCTCGCGACCCCGCGGCCGCAGTAGCCGAAGCCGGCGACGACGACCGTCGAGCCGGCGATGAGGACGTTCGTCGCCCGCAGGATCCCGTCGATCGTCGACTGCCCCGTGCCGAAGCGGTTGTCGAAGAGGTGCTTGGTCGGCGTGTCGTTGACGGCGACGACGGGGTAGCGCAACGCCCCGCCGGCCTCCATCGCCCGCAGCCGGATGACCCCGGTCGTCGTCTCCTCGGTGCCGGCGAGGACGCGCTCGGCCTGCTCGGGCCGCTCGCCATGGAGGCGGTTCACGAGGTCGCAGCCGTCGTCCATCGTGATCGTCGGCTCGCGGTCGAGCGCGGCGTCGATGTGGCGGTAGTAGCCCTCGTGGTCGATGCCCCGGACCGCGTAGGTGCTGATGCCGTGGGTGGCGACGAGCGACGCGGCGGTGGCGTCCTGGGTCGACAGCGGGTTGGAGGCCACGAGCGTGACGTCGGCCCCGCCCGCGGCGAGGGTGCGCATGAGGTTCGCCGTCTCGGTCGTGACGTGCAGGCACGCGGCGATGCGCTGACCCGCGAGCGGACGCTCGGCGGCGAAGCGCTCGCGGATCGCCGCCAGCACGGGCATCGAGCGGTCCGCCCAGGCGATGCGTGCGGCACCCTCGTCGGCGAGGCCGAGGTCGGCGACCTCCGACGGCGGCAGGTCAGGCATGCGGCACTCCTCAAGGTCGCGGGACGACGTGCGACAGCCTACTGCCGCCGGGTGCAGCGACACCCCCCGCGGGCCGGCCGGGCGGGGCGGAGGGCGCAGGGCGCGGGCTCGCAGCCCGCGAGGGCTAGAGCCGTGGCAGGAGCCGACGCAGGACCGCGGCGAGGCGCGGGCCGGCCTGCGCCCCGACGTCCATGACCTCCTCGTGGTCGGTGTGGCTGCCGCCGGGCAGGTGGACGTTGGTGAGCAGGCTGAAGCCGACGACCCGCAGGCCCGCGTCACGCGCGGCGATGACCTCGGCGACCGTCGACATCCCCACCGCCTCGACGCCCATGCCACGCAGCCAGGCGATCTCGGCGGGGGTCTCGAAGGAGGGCCCCTTGAGCCCGGCGTAGACGCCTTCACGCAGGGGCTCACCGGCCTCGTCGGCCGCGGCGCGCGCGGCGGCGCGCAGCGCCGGGTCGTAGGCGTCGGTGAGATCGACGAAGTGCGGGGTCGGCAGGCCGATGAGGGGGTTCTCGCCGGTGAGGTTGACGTGGTCGGCGATGAGCATGAGGTCGCCGGGCTCGGGGTCGCCGGGCGCTCCCGCGCCGATGCCGCCGGCGGCGTTGGTCGGCACGAAGGTCTCGACCCCGAGGGCGGCCGCGGCGCGCACCGCGGCGACCACCTCGCCGACGTCGCGTCCCTCGTAGAGGTGCACCCGGCCCTGTTGGCAGAGCACCTCGACGCCCTCGAGGGTGCCGGCGAGCAGCCGGCCCTCGTGGCCGGGGACGGTGGTGTCGGGAAGACCGACCTCGGCGAAGGGCATCACCACGGGGTCGACGAGGTCTGCGGCGAGGCCGCCGAGGCCGGAGCCGAGGGTCAGCAGGGCTCGTGGCTGGCGCCCGTCGAGGCGCGCGCGGACACGCTCGGCGATCGCGTCGGGGGTCATCGGTCCTCCTCGGCTCGGGCCTCGGCGACCGCGGCCTTGAGGCGGTCGATCGAGGCGATGGGCGTGGGGTCGACACCGCGGGCGAGCGCCGCGTAGACGCTCGCGAGGTCGGCGGCGAGACAGAGCGCGGCCAGCCGTGCGAGCAGCGGGTCGCCGGGGGCGTCGACGGCACGGCGCGCGACGAAGCCGAAGCAGCCCTCGACGATCGCGAGGGCCGGGGCGAGGCGGTCACGGGCTGCGGCGGTCTCCGAGGCGGGGTCGCGCAGGACGACGAGGCCGCGACGCTCGGCGCCGGCCACCCCTTCCTGCCAGCCGACGACCTCGTTGTGGGCGAGCTCGGGCAACGCGGCGACCCCCGCGGGCATCTTCGCGTGCTCCTCGAGCTGGCAGGCCAGACGCAGCGCGGCGACCCGGCTCGGTGCGCTCGTCGCCCACACCTCGACGGTGTCGACCTCGGCGATCGCCGCGGCGAGCTGCTTGGCGGGGTTGACCTCGCTCGGCACGTGCGGGCCGAGGGCGGTGACGACCGCGCGTTGGGCGGCCACCGCGGCGGGGATGTCGTCGGCGGCGCCGAGCAGCGCGCAGAGCGCCCCGGCGAGGTGGCCGAGGGCGTGGCGGGGCTGCCCGCCGGCGGGGACGGTGAGCACCCGGCCGCCGGCCTCGGCGGTGAGGTCGGCGAGCGGGCCACCCGCGGTGACCGCGACGAGCGGCGCGT
>SLNF01000316.1 GCA_007133145.1 Nitriliruptorales bacterium | reverse complement strand
GCCGACGGTGCCGAGCACGCCTTCACGGTCACCGACCGCGAGCTCCAGCCGAAGGACCAGTTGCCGACCGAGCGCATCTGGAGTGAGGACGACGAGCCGGTGCTCCGGCTCATCACCTGCGGGGGTGAGTTCGACCCTGCTGCCCGCAGCCACGTCGCCAACGTCATCGTCTACGCCGAGCACGCGAGCCGATGAGCGGGCCGACGTCGACGTACGCTGAGCACGACGGGCAGGTCGTCGTCGAGACGGCCTCCCAGGCACAGGCGAGCGGCGAGGGGGAGCACCCGGTGACCACGCAGCGGCGGACGCGGCGTCGCTGGCGCCTCCCGTTCACGCTCGTCGGCGTCGGGTTGGCCGCTGGACTGCTCGCCGGCGGTGCATGGTGGGCGTTCGCGCCGGCGCCGCCGGAGGAGCCAGCGGAGCCCGTCGTCGCCGAGGAGCCCGTCGAGGGCGACGAGGTCGTCCCGGCGCAGCGCTTCGCCGAGGCCCCCTCGGCGCCCGACGAGGAGCTCGTCCCCGACGCGCCGAACGAGCCTGCCGACGCGGCCCCCGCGCCGGCGAGTCCCGCGCGCGTCGCGATCCCCGCGATCGACGTCGACGCCGAGGTCGTCGACGTCGGCCTGCTGCCCGACGGGGCGATGGAGGTGCCTGACTTCGGGCTCGCCGGCTGGTACGAGCTCGGACCGAAGCCCGGAGAGGTCGGCCCGGCGGTCATCGCCGCGCACGTCGACTCCCGCGACGGCCCCGATGTCTTCTTCAGGCTCGACGAGCTCGAGGCCGGCGACGAGATCCACGTCGAGGACGCCGACGGCCGGGTCGAGACCTTCACGGTCACCTCGAGCGAGCTCACGCCGAAGGACGAACTGCCGACCGAGCGGATCTGGAGCAGCGAGGACGCCCCGGTGCTGCGGCTCATCACCTGCGGTGGCGAGTTCGACCGCTCCGCGCGCAGCTACCTGTCGAACACCATCGTCTACGCCGACCACGCGGGCTGAGTGGCCGCACGCCGACGGTCCCGCGGCGGGTCGCCTGGCAGGCCCCGGCCCGGTGCGCGATGCTAACGCGCATGACCTTCCCAGGCGATCCCCAGGACGACGGCAGCTCGCCGCAGCCCGAACCCCTCGTCGACGTCGACCTCGTCGACGACGCCTTCGACGAGGAGATCGTGGCGGCCTTCGCCGCGCTCGAGCGTCAGGCCCGCGAGCGCCTGCGTGCCACGGTCGGTGACCTCACCGACTCCGCGCCGGCGGGCCTCGGGGCCGCCGCTGCCGGGGCGCGTGAGAGCGCCGAGCGAGGGGAGTGGCCCCTCGACTGGGTCGTTCGCGCTGCAGGCGGGACGCTTCCCGACGGCGACGCGGACCTCCTGCTGACCCTCCTCGAGGCCGTCGTCGCGCCGAGCGAGCCGACCGGCCTCGACGAGGAGGAGGCGCTGCTGTTCACCATCGAGCCCGACGACTGGGTCGACGTCGCCGTCGCGCTCGACGCCGCCGGCCCCGGCGCGCCCGCCGGCCCGGACGCGCTCGCAAGCCACGTCGAGGAGGTCAGCGACGACGACCGCGAGGTCCTCGCCACCGGCTTCAGCGTCGTCGAGCCGGTGCTCACCGCCTGCGGGGTCACCGACCTCGACGGGCGGCTGACCCCGCTGGGGGCGTGGCTGCTGCCTCGCGCGGTCGACCGCGCGCTCGACCCCTCCTGAGTCTGAGGGCTGCCCAGGCGGCGCCGTCGGGGCAGGATGGCCGGCGATGTACGACTTCCTGACGACGCCGAAGTGGCTGTTCGGCCACGTCCTCGTCGCAACGATGCTCGGGATCTTCGTCGCTGCCGGCTTCTGGCAGCTCTCCCGCCTCGACGAGGCCCGCGAGCAGAACGCCGCGTTGGCCTCCCAGCTCGACGAGCCCTCCCGCGACGTGGCCGAGGCGTTCAGCGGTGGCGGGCAGCCCTACGCGCCGGTGACCGCCGAGGGGGTCTACGACGCCGAGCGGCAGGTCCTGTCGACCCCGCAGTCCCGCGACGGGCGACCCGGCCACTACGTCCTCACCCCGCTCGAGACCGAGGCCGGCACGCTCCTCGTCGACCGTGGATGGGTGCCGTTCGACCGCGACGGGGTGCCCGAGGAGGTCGTCGAGCCGCCGGCCGGGACCGTCAGGGTCGCCGGACTGCTCATGCCGCCCCAGGAGGGCCCGAGCGGCGACGGCGAGTTCGTCGGAGCGAAGGACCCCGCCGTCGTCGGCGAGCGAGTCGGTGTCGACCTGCTGCCGCTGCACCTCCAACTCGAGGACGCCGACCCCGCGCCGGCGAGGCTGGCCCTCAACCCCCGGCCGGAGTTCGACGAGGGCAACCACCTCTCCTACGCGGTGCAATGGTTCCTCTTCACTGCCGTCGTCGCGGTCGGCTACCCGATTCTCATCGCCAGAACCGCCGCCGACCGCCGCCGTGGCGCGCACGGTGATGATCCCGTGGATCCCGAGGTCGTCGGGCGCTAACCGCCGGGTGGGGGTCACGCTGCCGGGTCGGCGGCGCTGCCGGGGCCGCGCGGCTGCGACCGTCACCTCCACCGCCAAAGAAATTCACACGATCTGTCGAAAACCCTTGACAGCCACCGTCATACGG
>SLNF01000276.1 GCA_007133145.1 Nitriliruptorales bacterium | reverse complement strand
GGGGGTCGGCGGCGCGGCGGGTGCGGTTTCGACGGGGGGGGCGGGTGGGGGTTCGGCGGGCGGGGCGGGTGCGGGTTCGGCTGGCGGGGCGGGTGCGGGTTCGGCTGGCGGGGTCGGTGCCGGCGTGCCGGGCTCCTCGCGCACTCCCCGCCAGCGCGGCCACTCCTCCTCCTCGGCCGGTGGCGCGGGCTCGGGAGGCCGCAGCTGCCGGGCCGTCGAGCCGAGGGCGCGCGAGCCCGCCGCGAGTCCGCGGGCCAGCGACGAGAGGGCCTTCGCAAGCCCCGTGCGGAGCGCTTCGCGGTACTGCTCACGGCTTTCCACGGCGGGCTCCCTTCTCCGGCGGTGCCTGCCCTGAGCCTGCCACATGAGCGCGTCGACGCCACGTCACCGGCGCGCGTCGGCGGCTCAGTGCCCTGGTTCGCGTGGGGCGTCGCGGAGCTCGAGAAGCTCGAAGTGCATGCCGTCCGGCGTGCGCCAGTGCCCGCCCCAGGCGAAGCCCCAGCGCTCGAAGGTCTCGACGACGCGCGGGTCGAGGACCGGCTCGGCGCCGTAGGGGTTGTCGTCGACGTTGAGGTCGACCGCGAGGCCCCAGGCGTGCAGCGACAGCGCCCGCCCGGCGTCGCCGAGGATGTGGCGCGGCACCCAGCAGCCGCCGTACTGCTCGGGATCGATGAGATCGCCGAGGCCGCGCTCCTCGAGCTCGCCGAGCGCGCCGGCGAGCTGGGGCACGAGCCGCTCGTGGCAGCGCACCGTCCCCTCGAGCAGCGGCACCTCCGCCTCGACGATGTGGGCCTCCACCCAGGCGGGATCGGGCTCGATGCGTCCGTCCCCGAGGCTGCGGAAGACCATCGGCACGAACGTCGCCGCGGCGTGGCCCCGGAGCACCGCAACCTCGAGGTCGGCGCCCTCCCCGAAGTCCGCGGCCGCCGCTGTGACCCGCGCGGCGTCCTCCTCGGCGGGCGGGCCGTGGACCGAGCGCAGGCGCTCGAGCTCGCCGGTCCCGACGCCCACGAGGCCGTCGGCCCAGGAACCGGCCCCGCGGGAGACGGCGGGCCCCGCGACCGCGAGGAGAGCCAGCGCGCCGGCGAGCGCGACGGCGACGAGGAGCGTGGAGGTGATCCGCGGCGGCGCGGCCGGTGGTGGGGTCGCGGCGTTGGGCGGCGCGTCACGCGACGCGTCTTGGCGCTCCTCGTCGGTCACGGGCACTTGCTCGCTTCGTCGTCACGGGGCGGCACGGCCGCGTCGGGAGGCACGGTAGCGTCGCGGAGCCGCCGGCGTGACCCGCCCCACCGCGCGCGACCCTCCCCGGTTACCGTCGCGATCGCCTCGGGCGCCGTCGCGACCCTCCCCGGTTACCGTCGCGGCCCGCCCCGGCGCTATCCTCGGCAGTGACCTCCACATCGTCGACACGGAGTCGACATGCGCGATCCGCAAGCGTCCGGCGCGCGGGACGAGTGTGGCGTCGTCGCGCTCTACGTGCCTGGCGAGGACACCGCGAGGCTCGTCTACCACGCCCTCTACGCCCTGCAGCACCGGGGCCAGGAGTCCGCCGGCATCGCCGTCTCCGACGGTGAGAGCATCCTCGTCTCCAAGGAGATGGGGCTGGTGAGCCAGGTCTTCGACGAAGCGCGGCTCGCCGGGCTCTCCGGCCACCTCGCCGTCGGGCACGTGCGCTACTCCACGAGCGGCTCCTCGACGTGGGACAACGCCCAGCCCGCCTTCAAGGTCACCCCGCGCGGCACCGGGCTCGCGCTCGGCCACAACGGGAACCTCACCAACGTCGCGGAGCTCGCCGCCGCCCGTCCCGACCTCACGAGCAAGTGCTCGACGGACTCCGACCTCTTCGCGACGACGCTCGCGGCGCACGACGGCCCCCTCGACGAGGCGCTCGTCGAGGTCTGCCGCCGGGTACGCGGGGCCTACTCACTCGTCGTCATGGACGAGCACGCCATCCACGCCGCGCGCGACCCGCTCGGCATCCGCCCGCTCGTCATCGGTCGGCTGCCCACCGGCGGCTATGTCATCGCCTCGGAGACCGTCGCGCTCGACATCGTCGGCGCCCACCTCCTGCGCGAGGTCAGCCCCGGGGAGATCATCACCGTCGACGGCGGCGGGTTGCGCTCGCGGCGCTTCGCCGAGGCCGGAGCGGCGTTCTGCGCCTTCGAGTACGTCTACCTCGCGCGTCCCGACCACCGTGAGGGCGACCGCAGCGTCTACGGCGCGCGCCGACGGATGGGCGAGGCGTTGGCCAGCGAGGCGCCCGTCGAGGCCGACCTCGTCATCCCCGTCCCCGACTCCGGCACCGCCGCGGCCTCGGGCTACAGCCAGGCGAGCGGCATCCCCTACGCGGAGGGGCTCGTGAAGAACCGCTACGTCGGGCGCACCTTCATCGAGCCCTCCCAGCTGCTGCGTCAGCTCGGGATCCGCCTCAAGCTCAACCCGCTGCGCGACGTCCTCGAGGGTCAACGCCTCGTCGTCGTCGACGACTCGATCGTGCGGGGCAACACCTCCCGCCAGCTCGTGCGGATGCTGCGCGAGGCCGGCGCGACCGAGGTCCACCTGCGGATCACCTCCCCGCCGGTGCGCAACCCCTGCTACTACGGCATCGACATGGCCTCGC
>SLNF01000045.1 GCA_007133145.1 Nitriliruptorales bacterium | reverse complement strand
TGCCCTCCCCCTGGCCGAAGCCCCAACGATGGAGCGGCTTCCACGCGCCTCGACATCCGCAGCAGCACAGCTCACCTAGGCTGCCGTGTGCCGCCGGATCGCGCGGACCCGCGCGTGTGGGACACCTGATGCTGCGCTACGACCGAGATTCGCCCGAGTTCGCTCGAGTCGCCAACCTCAGCGATGGGGTCTTCGCGATCGCCATGACCTTGATGGTGTTCACGCTCGACACGCCCGATCTGTCGAGCGGCGGGCTCGCCGCGGCGCTGCTGAACCAACTGCCGCAGCTGGTGGCCTTCGTGCTGGCGTTCGCGCTCGTGGCGAACCTGTGGTGGCAGCACCACAAACTGGTGGCGCAGTTCCGGTCGGTGGAGACCGGCATGGTGACGATCATGCTGACCCTGCTGGGCGCGGTGGCGCTGGTGCCCTTCCCGACGAGCCTGGTCGGCAACGCGCCTACCGATCCGGTCGCGGTGCTGACCTTCATCGCGACCTTCGTGGTGCTGTCGCTGCTGTTCCTGCTGCTCGTGTGGCGGGCCCGCCGGGTCGGAGCATTCGTCGAGGCGGTCACCGACTCGCTGTACCACTGGATGATCGGGCAGTGGGTGTCGGGGATCGTGGTGCTGCTCGTGGCCGCGTCCATCACGTTGTGGCAGCCTGCAGCGGGCCTGGGGATCCTCGCCCTGACCATCGTCCTGGGGCCAGTGGCTGCCCGCCGAGGCGCGAGCAGCAGCCACCGACTCAGTGAACGGTTCCACCGCGAGGACTAGCGCGCGGTCGGGGCCCGAAGGCCCGCAGCAGCCGCGGA
The DNA here is from genome assembly GCA_007133145.1 of Nitriliruptorales bacterium. Taxonomy (GTDB): domain Bacteria; phylum Actinomycetota; class Nitriliruptoria; order Euzebyales; family Egibacteraceae; genus T1Sed10-49. The sequence continues at coordinate 1,825 of SLNF01000045.1, read as the reverse complement.
CCCGGCCCAACGCATCATCGTCGGCAGCGGTCACCCTGTCGGCCACCGGCTGGATCCCGCGGCGAGGGAGAGTGGATGTGCGGATCGGGAGGTGGACCCGGCAGTCGCCGGCGTACGGGTGGCGTGCTGCATCCGCGAGCGAGCGTCCTGTGAGGAGGCGTCGGGGGTGATACGCCGGGCTTCGCGGCATCCGATCCTCGTGCTCAGCGTCGCGGTGCTGCTCATGGTGGTCGTCGGGCTGCGCATCAGCACGGTGCGGTCCGAGCGCGTGTGTGCCGACCAGTACCCGCCACAGAGCGTGGTCGTGGTCGACGGCATCGAGCTGCACTACGTCGCCGCCGGGCAGGGCGACCCGGTGGTGCTGTTGCACGGTGATGGGGGGAGCGCACTGGACATCACGACCTCACCGGTCTTCGCCCGCCTCGCCGAGCACTTCTGGGTGATCGCGATGGATCGTCCCGGGCACGGCTACAGCGACGGAGGCGAACAGGCCACGACGCTGCACGGGCAGGCCGGACTCATCCACGGAGCCCTCCAGGCCCTCGGCGTGCAACGGCCCGTCCTGGTGGGCCACTCCCGCGGCGCGTCGGTCGTGGCCGTCTACCTCGATGAGTACCCCGACCAGGTCGCGGCGGCGGTGTCGGTCGGGGGCGACTTGTGGGGCGAGCCCGACCCGGACGACTACGGCGTCTACCGGCCAGGAGCGTGGCCGCTCGTGGGGCCCCTGCTGGTCGGGCTCGGGTACGCGCCGGCGACCCGGTTCGACGACTACCGCCTGTTGCGCGCCGGGCTCGACCAGGCCTTCGCACCCGAGGGCCCGGCACCCGACCGCTACGTGAAGGCGTACGCCTGCCAGTGGGTGACACCTTCCAACATCCGCACGACCTACCGACTCATGCAGGACACCGACGAGACCATGCCATCGATCCGGGCCCGGTATCCCGGTCTCGAGGTCCCGGTCGTGATCGTCCACGGCGACGACGACGGCAACGTCGCCGTCAGCAGGGCCCGGCAGGCCCATCAGCTGTTGGCACGCTCCGAGCTCCGGGTGCTGGAAGGCGCCGGGCATATGCCCCACTTCACCCGTCCCGACGACGTCGTCGACGCGATCCACGACGCAGCCAGCGACCGGCTGCTCGACCGGTCGGGGTGACCCTGCGGTGCAGTCACAGCCCTGCGAGGGCTCCGAGAACGCACCCCCGATCGCGCAGCCGTCCCAAGCAGCAGGCCTCCGAACGCGAACTGAGCGGATCGTCCCGAACCGCGGCGCCGCGGGGGACACGGCGCCGCAGCGACGCACGACGACCTCCCATCTGCCGCGCCCGCGCACGCCCTGACGACGACGGTCGATCGCTGCGGATCCAGCCCGCCACAGGGTCGTCGCGGGCCGCTCTCGAGCAGCGCGCTGGCAGGGGGTCGAACCCCCGGCCGCCTGGTCCGTCGTCGCCTCCCGGTACCGAGATGGAGCGAGTCCGGGCGAACTGAGCGACCCGCACGTCGTTGCGGGGGTCCAGGGTGGGCACGTTCGGGTTCGGGCTGGAGTTCGGGGTCGAAGGAGGGTGGAGTGTCCGCCTCCCCCAGAACGCCTATGCCAAGCCTTGCCAACAGCCGTAGCCTCCGGTCATGCCGACGATGAACATCTCGCTCCCCGAGTCGCTCCGCGCGTTCGTGGAGGAACAGGTCTCCCGGCGTCGCTACGGCACGACCAGCGAGTGCGTCCGCGACCTGATCCGACGCGACCAGGACCGCCAGCACCTCCGGGACCTCCTGCTGGCCGGCGCGGCCTCCGAGCCAGGCCCGGTCGCTGACGGCCACTACTTCGATG
>SLNF01000178.1 GCA_007133145.1 Nitriliruptorales bacterium | reverse complement strand
GCCAACCTTGTGCTGCTCTGCGCGAACTGCCACTTCCACCTCCACCACCACGGCTGGCAGATCACCCCCACCCCAGCCGGGCAGCGCACCCAAGCCAACCCCAGCCCCTACCAGCTGTCCAAACCCCCCAACCGACACCACCGCGGGGGCGGCGGGGATGCTGCACGATCCACCGGCGACCCGCCCGACCGACCATCCGGCAGCGACCCGCCTGGCAGTGATCCGCCCCGGGGAGCATCCGGCAGCGACCCGCCCGGCCGACCCCCCGACGACGAACGGCCGCCGCCGGAGCCACCCGACGAACCCCCACCGCCCCGACCCGAGCAGCCCACCCTCGACCTCTAGAACCCCCATCGCCTCTCCGCCGCGCCCCGGCCACCCCCGGGGCGCACACCCACGCCCTCACACCCGCCGTCGTGCACGGGGCGCAAGCGCGAGGTGGCAGCAGGGTCCCGGCTGACCCCCCGGCTGACCCCCCGCGCCATCACCCCGGTCGGGTCCCTGGGCCCCCGAGGAGCCTTCGACGCCACATGGGCCCCGACTCGCCGCGAACCCCTAGCCGCAGCAAGACGGGAGGCCCCGAACGCACCGTCAACGCAACGGCGACGCACCCGCGACGAGACCAAGACAGGCGCGAGCAGCCGCCGCCGCGGCACTGGGCTTCCGGTGGTGGCTTGGGCTTCAGGTCCAGAGTCTCAGGAGACCATCTCCCGAGTCACCATGTGAAGGTCGCCGCTGCCAGTGGCGTAGGCGGTGGCGTTGGCCATCGTCGTCGCGGCGATCGTCTCGAGCGCCTCCTCGGTGAAGAATGCCTGGTGGCCCGTGATGAGGACGTTGGGGAATGTCACGAGACGCATGAAGACGTCGTCGGTGATCACCCGCTCGGAGAGGTCCTCGAAGAAGAGGTCGGCCTCTTCCTCGTAGACGTCGAGGCCGAGGCTGCCGAGGCGGCCGTCCTTGAGCGCGTCGATCGTCGCCGCGGCGTCGACGAGCGCCCCACGGCTCGTGTTGATGAGCATCGCCCCAGGGCGGGTGCTCGCAAGGCGCTCCTCGTCGACGAGGTGGAAGGTCTCGGGGGTCAGCGGGCAGTGGAGGCTGATGATGTCGCTGCGCTCGAAGAGCTCGTCGACGCTGACGTAGCGCGCGCCGAGCTCCTCGACGGCGGGGTTGGGGTAGGGGTCGCTGGCGAGGAGCTGGCAGCCGAAGCCCTTCATGATCCGCAAGAACACCTGGCCGATCTTGCCGGTACCGACGACGCCGACGGTGCGCCCCTTGATGTCGCGGCCCATGAAGCCCTCGATGGAGAAGTTGCCTTCCCGGACGCGGGCGTGGGCGCGGTGGATCTTGCGGTTGAGCGCGAGGACGAGTCCGACGGCGTGCTCGGCGACGGCGTAGGGGGAGTAAGCCGGCACGCGCGTCACGGTGAGACCCAGCTCCTCGGCGGCGGGCACGTCCACGTGGTTGAAGCCCGCCGAGCGCAGGAGGATGAGTTCGGTGCCCCCCTCGGCGAGCGCTTCGAGGACTTCCTTGGAGAGCACGTCGTTGACGAAGGCACAGACCGCTTCGTGCCCGTCGGCAAGCGGGGCGGTGGCGCGGGTCAGTCGTGCCTCGAAGAGCGTCAGGTCGTGCTCGTGGACGGCGTTGGCAGCCTCGAGGTAGGTGTGGTCGTAGGACTTCGTCGAGAACACCGCAATGCGCATGGCGACTCCAGCGTGGCGTACTGGTGAAGGTTCGCCGCAGTCCTACCCGCTCAGGCGTGGAGGAACCCGTCTGCGGCGGCGACACGATGGTGCCCGCGCCACAGGGCGCGGGCACCGGGTGGGGGTGCGTCGTTGCCGGTCCGGGTCTAGGACTCCGACTCACTCTTCGCCGTCGACGTGCTCTTGAGCCACTCGTAGCCGTCGACCTCGAAGCCTTCCTCAACCGAGCGGGCCGTGGCGATCTTGCCGAGCATGATCCCGTAGATGATCTTCGACAGGACGTCGGCGACGGTGAAGAGGACAGTGCGGGTCACCGCGCCGTTGGGAGTCTGGGCGAAGACCGGGACGAGGTAGGCGATGGGGTAGAGGCCCCAGGCGAAGGCGAAGAGGTAGCGGATGTTGCGCATCGTGATCGCTGCCTCGCCGGGCAGGTAGCCGATGGCGTCGCCGCAGAGCTTCCAGAAGATGAGCGAGAAGTAGATGAAGGGCAGGGTTGAGATTGCGCCCCAGATGAGCAGCTGGCCGGTCGGATCGCTGACCTCGTAGAACTGGCCGATGTAGCCGGTCACCACCATCGCCACGCCTGCCGTGGCGAGCTTCACGCGCAGCCCGAAGATCTTCTCCCGAGCGATGTTCATGACGAACAGGCTCTGGGTGAGCAGGAGCGGGACGTCGATGAGCCAGTTGAGGTAGCGGTAGCCGTGCGAGAAGGTCGAATCAGCGAGGACGTAGTTCGTGCCATCGAACTCGAAGGCCTGCTGGAAGCTGATGTCGAGGCGCAGCAAGAGCAGGGCGGCCGACAGCATGACGACAACCGACATCGTCGTCATCGACCGGTAGCGTGGCGCGACGTTCTTGCGTGAGAGCACGAAGTAGGCGAGGCCGGCAAAGTGCGCGGCGTACCCGATCGTGAGCACATGCGAGATGATGTCGAACTGCACTGGGGTGAAGGTCAGGACGTTCTCGAGGTTCAGCACGTCGGCATCTCCCTTGCCTCCGGGCGGACAGCGGTGACGCGGGAGGTATCCCCAGGCGAGTCGATGCTAACGCACGCTTAATCGGATTTTCGTAAGCAGCTTGCGGATGCTGCGGGTCGTTGCCGACGACGGGCTGTGCGGCATACTGCCGCGCATGGATGCCTTCATCGTGCTGCCGGTCGTGCTCGGGGTCGCGTTCCTCGGCGTCGTCATGCTTGCGACCCACTGGGGGCGCCGCGACGACACCTCCGAGGAGTAGGCGCAGCACAGGCGGCTGCGCCCGCGCCGCGTGCGTGCGCGCGGACTCCAAGTGGTAGGACTGGGGCAGTTCGTTCGTAGCCGAACAAGCTGTCGAGCGGTTGCCACGGCGAGCGCCGCGGCGTGTGCGTACGTCATGAGGAGACCCGGAGATGGCCCCGACGACCGCGACCCTGCTCGCGCTGCCGCCTCAGCGCGCCCACGTCATCCGCGCCGAGGACTTCGGGGCCACCGGGCTCGAGGCCGTCGAGTCCCTCGGCCCCTTCGCCGACGTGCAGGCCTGCGGCCCGCTGCTGACGATCCACGACAGCACCTTCGAGCCGCGCAGCGGCATCGGCCACCATCCGCACCAGCGCATGGAGCGGCTCTTCTACATCCTCGAGGGTGCCGTCGAGCACGACGACGTCCTCAACGGCATCACCGGACACATGGGCCTCGGCGATCTCGGCATCCTCACCGAGGGGCGTCGGGGCATGGTCCACTCAGAGCGCAACGACACCGACGGCCGGGCGCGCTGCTGGATCCTCGTCTACCCCAACGAGCCTCTCGAGGCGGCGGCGTCCTTCGACGTCGTGCGTGACGCCGAGGCCGCGCGCACCCGCGAGGCGCCGGGGGTCGAAGCCAAGGAGGTCATCGCCCGCGGTAGCGAGCGGCTCGGCGGCGACGTCCGCGCCTTCACCGACCTCGCGCTCGAGGACGGCGCGGGCACGACCGTCGACCTCCACGGCGAGGAGGGCGCGGCGCTCTTCGTCGTCGACGGCACCGTCGAGGTCGAGGTCGACGCTGAGCGGGCCGGGGGCGGGCCGCGCCACACCTTCCTCGTCCCACCGGCCCCGCAGCGGCGACGGCTCACGGTCACGGCCACGAGCGGGGCCCGCGTCCTGCGTGCGATCGTCGGTCCCGGCTTCGGGCTGCGCCTCGCCTCCTGAGGGCCCCCTGAGGTCAGGCACCCATGGTGAGGACCAGTCCCGTCTCGGCGCTGCGCCGGGCGGCGTCGAGGACCTCGAGTCCGGCCACGGCCTCTGTGAGCGGCACGGGCACCGGACCCTGCCCCGCGAGGGCGTCGGCGAGCGCGGCGTAGTAGCGGAGGTAGCCACCGCGCGCCGTGGGGACCCGCCGCGTGTGGCCCATGACGCCGAGTCGCCCCCAGCTCGCGGGAGCGGTCTCCCCGAAGGCCTCGTCGAGCGGCGAGGCGCCCGCGCGCAGCGCCTTCTCCTGTCCGTCGAGGCCGTCGCTCGTGTAGGCCGCCGCCGAGCCGAGCACCCGTAGTCGGGCGCCCGGCTGGGCGGCCACGACGCTCATCCACAGGTGCGCCCGCAGCCCCGTGGGCCAGCCGAGCGCGACGAAGACATCGTCGTCGCCGCGCGCGCCGGCGCGACGGACGTCGATCTCGGCGTAGACCGTGCTCGGTGCGCCGAAGAGCACGAGCGCCTGGTCGACGAGGTGGCTGCCGAGGTCGAGCAGGAGCCCGCCGCCGCAGGCGGCCAGCCGCTCTTCGCGCCAGGCGCCGGGCCGCACCTGGGGGCGCCAGCGTTCGAACCGGGACTCGTAGCGCCAGACCTGCCCGAGCGCGCCTTCGGCGAGGAGCCCCTGCAGGGTGAGGAAGTCGCCGTCGTAGCGGCGGTTGTGGAAGGCGCTCGCGACGACGCCGGCCTCGTCGGCGGCCGCGGCGAGGCGGCGAGCCTGCGCGGCGTCCGTGGCGACCGGCTTGTCGACGATGAGGGCGAGCCCCCGCTCGATCGCCGCGAGGGCGTGGGCGAGGTGGTGCTCGTTGGGGCTCGCGACGACGACGAGGTCGTGCTCGTCGGCGCGCGCCCACAGGGCCTCGACGTCGTCGAGGGCGACCACCCGGGGGTGGGCGGCCGCGAGTCGCGCGCGCCGGTCGGGGTCGCCGCTGACGACGCTCGCGAGCCGCAGCCCGGGCGTCGCGGCGATGAGGGGGGCGTGGAAGACCTCCCCGGCCAGGCCGTACCCGATGAGCGCGACGGCGTGCTCGCGCGTCACCGCCGTCGGCCCCATTGGGTCGTCGGGCACCCGTCGCGGGCGATGGCGCTCACGAGGCGGCGGGGTCGTGGCGGGTCATCCCGCGGGCGATGGCGCTCACGAGGCGGCGGGGTCGTGGCGGGCGATGCCCCGCGCGACGGCGTCGACGAGGTAGGGCCGCAGGGCGCTCGGCGGGATGATCGTGTGGACCGACCCCACCTCCTTGGCCCGCTCGATGGAGTGCACGGCGTCGAACTCCGCCGCGACCTCGCCGATGCGCTCGGCGCGGACCTGGGCGCGCAGCGCGTCGAGCTCGGCCTGCAGCCGCGCGGCCTCACCCACGTGCGCGGCCTCCCGACGGGCACGCAGCGCGGCAACCCGCTCGTCCCGCTCGGTCCGGCGCTTGACCTCGCCAGCGAAGACGACTGCCGCGGCCGGCTGACCGCCGATGACCGAGGCGTGGGAGCCCTCGAGCGCGGCGACCTCGAGTTCGGCGTTGAGTGTGGCCGAGAAGACGACGAAGGCCCCACCGTGGTACCGGGAGACGACGCAGAAGACCATCGGCCCGTCGAAGTTCACGACTGCGCGGCCGATCTCCGCGCCGAACTCGAGTTGGCCCTCGCGCATCGACTCCGGTGAGCCGTCGAAGCCCGAGAGGTTCGCGACGACGACAAGCGGGCGGTTGCCGCTCGCGACGTTGATCGCCCGGGCGGTCTTCTTCGACGACTTGGGGAAGAGCGTCCCCGCGGTCCACTGGTCGGGGCCGTCGGCGGGCAGGAGCCCGTGTCGGCGGATGGGTCGTGACTCGAAGCCGAGCAGCGCGACGGCGTGGCCGCCGAGGCGGGCGTCGTAGACCACCGCGGTGTCGGCGTCGGCCATGTCCGCCCAGCGCTCGAGTGGCTCGTGGTCGGCGTCGACGACGGCGCGCAGCAACTGGCGGATGTCGAAGGGCTTCTTGCGGCCGGGGTTGGAGTCCTCGCGGAAGATCTCGCCGATCGTCCGGAAGTCGCTCCCGGCGAGCTCGTGGGGAGAGGACCCGACGTCGCGCTCGAGGGGGTCGGCGGTCGGCAGGGGTCGCGGGAAGCGCTCGCCCGGGGCGACGTAGGTGTGGGCGTAGTGGGCGAAGAGCACCTCGAGGGCGCCACCGAGGTCGGGCGCCCAGTACTGCGCCTGGCCGTTGGGGCCCATGACGCGGTCGTAGCCACCGATGCCGAAGTTGTCCTCGGCGGAGACCCCGCCGGAGTAGTCGAGTGCCTGCTTGCCGGTGAGGACCATCGTGCTGCCGGGGGTCATGACGAGGATGCCCTTGGTGTGCATGAGCATCGTCGCCTCGGCGTTCCAGTACGGCTGCGCGCCGACGTTGATGCCGCTGACGACGACGTTGACCTCCCCGCCGGCCTGGGTGAACTCGATGACGCGGCGCAGCACCGCGCCGATCCAATCCATGTTCTCCGTACCGCTGTCCATCGCGATGCGCGCGCCGGAGGAGACCGCGAACCACTCGACGGGTACGCCAAGCTCCTCGGCCCGGTCGATCGCGGCGACGATCCTCCGGCACTCGGCCTCGGCGAGCGAGCCGAGCCCTTTCGTCGGATCGCCGAGCAGGGCGATGCGGCGCAGGCCCTCGGGATAGGCCTCGGTCGGTGCGGTGACCTCGGCGACGACGAGGCCCGCGCGGTTCTGGCCGTAGGGCCGGTCGACGGTGACGAGGCTGCCCTCCTCGTCGAGGTCGAGCTCGACGAAGGCGCCCTCGCCGCGCTGGCCTGGGGCGCGCACGAGGCGCGGGGCGAGCTCGTAGGGGTAGACCGTCCCACGGCGCCGCGCCCGCTGCATCTTCTCGTGGAGCTCGTCGAGCGGCGCGAGGGGCGCGCTCGGTGGGTCGGTCACCCGCAGGGTGAGCCCCTGCCCCGGAGGCCGGTACATCCTCACGACGGCCTCCTGCTCGCCACCGTCGGGCGTGGCGAGCCGCACGTGGACCATGACCTGCTCGAGCCCGAGGCCCTCGGTCATCGGGGCGAGTTGGCGCACGACCGGGTCGACCTCGGCGATCGGCACGTCGACGGTGGGCCAGACGTGGAGCAGCACGCGGTTCCACTCCGGGCGCCGCTGGGTGGGGTAGGTCGAGAGCGCCTGGCGGAGGTCGGCGATGCACGTCGCGAAGACCCGCTCGATCTCCGGCAGGCTCGTCAGCCGACCAGCGGCGTCGCGCACCGGGGTGAGGTCGCGCACCTCGGCCATGGCCATGAGCCGCTCGTCGGCGGGGTTGTCCTTCGCGACACAGCGGAAGAGGTAGGTGTCGGGGTCGGAGGGCAGGCGCGAGAGGTCGAAGCGCTCGAAGCGCCAGAGGTTGAGCCGGCCGGCGATGAGCGGGTGGATGCCGCGCAGGTGGGCCCGCTCGGTGAAGCCCTCACCGTTGCGCCGGAAGGTGAGGTGGTCGGCGCGGGTCGTGCCCGCGGGGCCGGTGCTCGTCACCGAGAACGTCACCCGCCGCAGCCGGCAGATCACCGGCAGGCCCGCGAGCTCCCCCGCGAGGTGGGCGGCGAGCTCGCCGGTCTCCGGCGCGGTGTCCGTCCAGGTGACGTAGAGGTCGGCGACGGCCCCGGCGCCGGCGTCCTCGGGCAGGTCCGCGCACAGCTCCTCGGCGACCTCGAGCGCGGCGTCGACGTCGCCCTGGCTCGTCGCCACCGCCACGACGCGGCCGTCACCGCGGCCGTCGGCGACGTCGGCGACGACGGCGTCGTGGCCGTCGACGCTCACCGACCGCACCGCGGAGATCGCCCGGGTGCGGTAGTAGCGCCGCGTGAGGACCTCGAGCATCGGGTGGAGGTCGCCGACGCCGACCTCGGGGTCCTCGAGCATGCCGAGCACCGGCTGGGGGGCGGCGACGAGCGCGGCGAGGCGTGCCTCGCGCTCGTCGCCGTCGGGGGCCTCGACGAGGGCGACGAGGTCCTCGCGGATGCGTGCGTCGACGGCGGCGCGCTCGCGTTCGAGGCGCGGCTGGTCGAAGCAGCGGTAGCGGGCGCGGCGTGCGAGGTCCCCGACGGTGGGGTGGCGCACCTGCGTGGCGCGGACGACGTGGTCGAGGACGTCGCGGAGCGCCTCGCCGCGCGGGTCGTCGGGTGGTGGCGGGTCCGCCGCGAGGCGCTCGAGCAGGGCGAGGACGACCGGCAGCTGTGCGGGTGCGCGCTGCTGGGCGAGATGGATGCGGTAGAGCGCCTCCTCGAGGGCGGGGGAGCGCTCGAGCTCGCCGACGCCGTAGTGGGCGAGGGCGCGGGCCAGCTTGTCCCGGAAGCGGTCGGGCAGCCGCTCGGCCTCGACGTCGAGCGAGCGCAGGTAGGCGTGGAGGTACTCCCGTGAGGCGCGCGCGTCGTCGCGGTCCTCCTCGTCGCCGATCCGGCGGTTGCGCGAGAGGGAGGTGAGGTCGGCGAAGATCCGCAGCACCTCGAGCATCCTCTCGGAGCGGCCGTCGGCGCTCTCGCGCAGCCCGCGGAGTCCGTCCTCGCGCGCGGTGGCCTCGAATGCGTCGAGCTCGTCGATCAGCCGGCGCGCGAGCTCGGCGCTGACGTCGTAGCCGAGCACGAGGCGGCGCATCGCGTCGAGGGCCGCGAAGCCCCGCGCCTCGGCATCGGCGCCGTCGTCGACGCCGGCGAGGTGGTCGAAGGCGACCCGCTCGGCGGGCGCACTGTCGACGCTCTCGGCCTCTGGCTCGAGGCGCACGACCGGCGCGCCGGCCTCGAGCTGCACGTTGCGGCCGGCGAGCACCTCCGCGACGCGGCCGGCGACCGGCGTCGTCAGGGCGGTCTCCATCTTCATCGACTCGAGCACGGCCACGGTCGCGCCCGCCTCGACGCGGTCGCCCTCGTCGACGGTGACGGTGACGACGAGGCCCGGCCCGGCGGTGCGCACGACCCCGGCGTCGTCGTGGCTGACCCGGTGGGGGATGCTGTCGACCTCGACGAGCCGCTCGGTGCCGTTGGCGATCGACACGACCCGGTGGCGCCTGCCGGCGACGACGAGCCTGCGCTCGAAGCGCCGCAGCTGCTCGACCTCGGCGGTGAGCTCACAGCCGTCGACGGCGACGCGGTAGCGGTGGGCCCCCGTGCGGGCGACCTCGAAGCGGTAGGCCGTGCCGCCGTAGCGCAGGTCGATGCTGCGCCCGACCTCCGTTGAGGCCTCTGGGCGGCCACGCGCCGCGGAGGTGTAGAAGCGGCTGCGCTCGAGGTCGGCCTCGGCGTCGAAGGCCTCGATCGCCGCGGCGAGCAGGGCGAGGTCGGGGCGGGCGTCGTAGGCGTAGTCGCCGTCGGCGGCGAGGCGGTCGAGCCAGCGCGTGTCGCACCGACCGGCGAGGACGTCGGGGTGGCCGACGAGCTCCCGCAGGAACGCGCGGTTGGTCGTCCCGCCGTCGATGAGCACGGTGGTCTGGGCGAGCGCGCGCCCGAGGCGGGAGAGCGCCTCGTCGCGGTCGCGGCCCCAGGCGAGCACCTTGGCGATCATCGAGTCGTAGGCCGCAGGGATCGCGTCGCCCTCGGCGACGCCGGTGTCGACGCGGATGCCGGGGCCGGCGGGCAGGGCGAGGACCTCGAGCGTGCCCGGTGCCGGGCTGAAGCCGCGCTCGGGGTCCTCGGCGTTGAGGCGCACCTCGACGGCATGGCCACGGGGTGGCGGCGGGGCGCCCTCGAGCGTCGCGCCTCCGGCAAGGCGCAGTTGGAGCTTGACGATGTCGACGCCGGTGACGAGCTCGGTGACGGGGTGCTCGACCTGCAGGCGCGTATTGACCTCGAGGAAGGCGAAGGCTCGCTCGGTCGGGTCGTAGAGGAACTCCACGGTCCCCGCCCCCCGGTAGCCGGCGAGCCGCGCCAGCTCGGTGGCGGCGGCCTTGAGCTCGGCCTCCTGCCCCGGGGAGAGCGCCGGCGAGGCGGACTCTTCGAGGATCTTCTGGTTGCGGCGCTGGACCGAGCAGTCGCGCACGCCGAGCGCCCAGACGCCCTCGTCGCCGTCGGCGACGATCTGCACCTCGACGTGGTGGGCGCCGGTGACGAGGCGCTCCATGAAGACCGTCGGGTTGCCGAAGGAGCGGCGCGCCTCCTCGCGGGCACGCTCGAAGGCGACGTCGAGCCCCGCGTCGTCGTGGACGACCCGGATCCCGCGCCCGCCGCCGCCGGCGGTCGCCTTGATCGCGAGCGGCAGGCCGATGCGTGCGGCGTGGCGGCGGGCCTGCTCGACGGTCTCGACCGGACCGCCGCTCCACGGGGCCACCGGCACGCCGGCCTTCTCCGCGAGGAGCTTCGCCTCGATCTTGTCGCCGAGGCGGCGCATGACCTCGCCGGAGGGCCCGACGAAGGTCATGCCGTTGCGCGCGCAGAGGTCGGCGAACTCGGCGTCCTCGGCGACGAAGCCCCAGCCCACCCACACGGCGTCGACGCGTGCGGCGCGCAGGGCGCGCTCGAGCTCGACGTGGTCGAGGTAGGGGTTGACCTCGGCGGCGGGCTCGCCCGGGCCCGGGCCGATGCGCACGGCCTCGTCGGCCTCCCGGACGAACATCGCGGCACGCTCCTCCTCGGTGTGCAGCGCGATCGTCGT
>SLNF01000097.1 GCA_007133145.1 Nitriliruptorales bacterium | reverse complement strand
CCTCCCCGCTCGACGCGCCGTAGGATCGGGCGCTGTGAGCGAGACCCTCGACATCGCCGATCCCACCGCCGCCGAGCGCCTCGCCGAGGAGCTCGGGGCCGGACGGCTCGCGGTCGTGCCGACCGACACCGTCTACGCGGTCGTCGCCGACGCCTTCGCGCCGCAGGCCACCCGCCGGCTGCTGCGCGCCCGCGGTGCCGGGCGCAACCGCCCGCTGCCGGTGCTCGTCGACCGGCCGCGCCAGATCGCCGGGCTCGCCCAGGGGGTCACCGAGGCCGTCGACCGTCTCGTCGCCGCGTACTGGCCAGGGCCGCTGACGATCGCGCTGCGCGTCGCCGACGGTCTCGGCTGGGATCTCGGCAACACCGCCGGCACCGTCGCGCTGCGCCAGCCCGACGACGACTGGCTGCGGGGCGTCATCGCCGAGGTCGGCCCGCTCGCGGCCACCGGGGCCTGTCGCCGCGGCCGGCCCGCGGCCACGACCATCGAGGAGGCCCGGACCCAGCTCGGCGAGGCCGTCGCCCTCTATCTCGACGGCGGACCGTGCGAGGGCCACCGCTCGACGATCGTCGATGCCACCCGCGGGGAACGCGTCGAGGTCCTGCGCACGGGGGCGATCGACGCCGACGACCTCGCCCGTGTCGCCGCCGGCGAGCTCGACTGGGGCAAGCGCCCTGACGCCGCCGTCCCCCGGGTCGGACCCGGCACGGCCGCCGACGACGACGCCGGGGACCGCGACAGCGCCGCCGGGGACGACGACGCCGGGGACGACGACGCCGGGGAGCACGACGGCGCGGCCGGGCAGGGCCGACCCGCCCCCGCCGAGCCACGCTCGAACGAGGCCACCAGGACCGAGGAGGACTAGCGATGCGCATCGCCATCGGCTCCGACCATGCCGGCTACGCGCTCAAGGCCCACCTCGTGGGCTGGCTCGCCGACGCCGGCCACGACGTCGTCGACCACGGCACGCACTCGGCCGAGAGCGTCGACTACCCGCCCTACTGCGCCGCGGTCGGCCTCGACGTCGCGGCGGGACGCGCGGAACGGGGTATCGTGCTCGGCGGCTCGGGCCAGGGCGAGCAGCTCGCGGCGAACAAGGTCCGCGGCGTGCGCGCCGCGCTCTGCCACGACCTCTACACCGCGCGGCTGAGTCGCGCGCACAACGACGCCAACGTCCTGGCGATGGGCGGGCGCATCGTCGCTGAGGGCCTCGCCGAGGAGATCGTCGAGCTCTGGCTCTCGACGCCCTTCGACGGTGGGCGCCATGCCCGCCGGGTCGCCCAACTCGCCGAGATCGAGGAGGACGCCGCAGCCGTGGCCGCATCGACGCGCAAGGAGACACCATGACCAGCTGGGGCCCCGACGTCGATGCGCTCGAGGCGCAGGATCCCGAGCTCGCCGGCGCGATCCGTGACGAGCTGCACCGGCAGCGCACGAACCTCCAACTCATCGCGAGCGAGAACTTCACCTCACCCGCGGTGCTCGCCGCCCAGGGCAGCGTCCTCACGAACAAGTACGCCGAGGGCTATCCGGGCCGGCGCTACTACGGCGGCTGCGAGTTCGTCGACGTCGCCGAGGACCTTGCCCGCGACCGCGCCAAGGCGCTGTTCGGCGCCGAGCACGCCAACGTGCAGCCGCACTCCGGCGCCCAGGCGAACATGGCGGCCTTCACCGCGCTCGGCCTCGAGCACGGCGACACGCTCATGGCGATGTCGCTTGCCCACGGTGGCCACCTCACCCACGGCTCGCCGGTGAACTTCAGCGGCAAGTGGTACGACATCGCCGCCTACGGCGTCGACGAGGCCACCGAGCGCATCGACTACGACGCCGTCGCCGAGCTCGCCCGCGCCCGCCGGCCGAAGGTCATCCTCGCCGGCTACACCGCCTACCCCCACGAGATCGACTTCGCGGCCTTCCGGGCGATCGCCGACGAGGTCGGCGCGCGGCTGCTCGTCGATGCCGCGCACTTCTGCGGTCTCGTCGCCGGCGGGGCGCACCCCAGTCCCGTGCCGCACGCCGACGTCGTGACGTTCACGACCCACAAGACGATGCGCGGGCCGCGCGGCGGGACGATCCTCTCGACCGCCGAGCACGCCAAGGCCGTCGACAAGGCCGTGTTCCCGTTCCTGCAGGGTGGCCCGCAGATGCACGCCGTCGCGGCGAAGGCCGTGGCCTTCCGCGAGGCCGGCGAGCCGGCCTTCGTCGACTACGCGCGGCAGGTCGTGGCCAACGCCCGGGCGCTCGCCGCGGGCCTCGAGGGCGAGGGGCTCCGCATCGTCGGCGGCGGCACCGACATCCACTACCTCCTCGCCGACCTCTCCGCGCTCGGTGACCCCGGGCTCACCGGCAAGGTCGCCGAGGAGCGCCTCGACGCCGCCGGCATCAGCCTCAACAAGAACGCGATCCCCTTCGACCCGCAGCCGCCGATGGTCGCCTCGGGCATCCGCGTGGGCGTGCCGTCGGTGACCACCCAGGGGATGGGGACGGCCGAGATGGCCGAGATCGCCGCGCTCATCGGCCGGGTCCTGCGCAGCGCCGAGGAGGTCGACGCGGTGCGCGCCGACGTCGGCGAGCTGACCAGGCGGTTCCCCATCTACGCGTGACCGCCCGTGGCCGATCACCTCGTCGCCGGAGCCGTCGCCGCGGCCGT
>SLNF01000273.1 GCA_007133145.1 Nitriliruptorales bacterium | reverse complement strand
CTCGCGATGGTCGTCCTCGCCGGGTTCATCGGCGCCCCGGGGCTCGGCGAGGAGGTAGCGCGTTCGCTCGGCCGCCTCGACGTGGGCCAGGCCTTCGCCGCCGGGCTCGCCATCGTCGTGCTCGCGATCATCGTCGACCGCATGGCCGAGGGGCTCGCCAACCGGCGTGAGCGCCAGCGCGGTGAGCCCAGCGGGGCCGCCGACGAGCAGGTCGAGGCCCCCGGCACCACCGAGCAGCGCGCCGAGCAGCTCGAGCGGGTCACCGCCGGGCAGGACGAGGGCATCGGGGAGCCGACGATCGTCCTCGACGGCCTCTCGAAGGTCTTCGGCCCACGCCCCGACGCGGCCTTCGCGCTGCTCGAGGAGGGCGAGGGCAAGCAGGAGATCCTCCGCCGTACCCGCTCGACGGTCGCGGTGCAGGACGTGAGCCTCGAGGTCCGGCGCGCCGAGACCTTCGTGATCATGGGGCTGTCGGGCAGCGGCAAGTCGACGCTCGTGCGACTGCTCAACCGCCTCATCGAGCCGACGCGCGGCACCGTCGAGGTCGAGGGCGTCGACGTCACGACGATGAAGCGCGACGAGCTCACGCGACTGCGCCGCGAGCGCTTCGGGATGGTGTTCCAGCGCTTCGCCCTGCTGCCGCACCGCAGCGTCCTCGACAATGTCGCGCTCGGCCTCGAGATCCAGGGCGTCGACCGTGCCGAGCGCCGCCGGCGCGCCGCGGAGGTCATCGACGTCGTCGGCCTCGGCGGCTGGGGCGAGAGCCGGCCCGACGAGCTCTCGGGCGGGATGCAGCAGCGCGTCGGGCTCGCCCGCGCGCTCGCGAGCGACCCCGACGTCCTGCTCATGGACGAGCCGTTCAGCGCGCTCGACCCGCTCATGCGCCGGCAGATGCAGGACGAGATGATCGACCTGCAGTCCCGCCTGCGCAAGACGGTCGTCTTCATCACCCACGACCTCGACGAGGCCCTCAAGCTCGGCGACCGCATCGCGATCATGAAGGACGGGCGCATCGTGCAGCTCGGCACGCCCGAGGAGATCGTGATGCAGCCGGCCGACGACTACGTCCGGTCCTTCGTCGAGGGGCACGACCGCACGTCGCTGCTCACCGCCCGCGACGTCATGGTGCCCCCGACCGACCTCGTGCGTGGCGGGCACAGCCCCGCGGTGGCGCTGCGGACGATGGAGCGCGCGGGCCGGTCGCGGATCCTCGTCGTCGGCCCGAACAACCGGCTCGAGGGCGCGGTCACCGCCGAGGCGCTCGCAGCGGCGGCGCGGTCGGGGGTCGCCGAGGTGCGCGACCTCGAGCTCGAGCCGGTGCCGACCGCCCCGCCCGACGAGGGGCTGCAGCTGCTCATCCCGGTCGCGGCGACCGCGCGCTACCCGATCGCGGTGGTCGAGGACGACCGGCTGCTCGGGCTCGTCGGCCGGGGCGCGATCCTCCACGGCCTGAGCGAGGCGTTCAACGGCGACGCCGCGCCGGCGACGGCCCCCGAGGCCGAGGCCGCCCCCGCCTGAGCGGCAGCCCGTCGCAGCCGCCGCAAGGGGCCGCGGCGGCCGCGCCGATCGTCATCGCGTGGCCATCTCCTCCCTTCGGGGTGAGGTGGTCGGGCGGAGTGGCGACTGGAGTGGAGGCTCCTCGGCGTCGAGCTCGCGAGGGCCTCCATGGAGTTCACCGCTGCCACCTTCAACGCGGCCCTCGTCGTCTTCATCGTGTCGACGATGCTGGCCGCGGGCCTTGGCACCACCCTCGAGCAGTTGACCGAGGTGCTCCGCCAGGGGTGGCTGCTCCTGCTCGTGCTCGTCGCCAACCTCATCGTGGTCCCGCTGCTCGGCTGGGGCGTCGCCGCCGCGTTCGGCTTGGGCACCTCGGCGGCCGTCGCCCTGCTGCTCGTCGCCTCCTCACCCGGAGCGCCCTTCGGCGCGAAGGTGGCGATGCTCCAGCGCGGCGACGTGCTGACCGGCACGACGGTGCAGGTCCTGCTCGCCGCGGTGGGCTCGATGACCTTCCCGCTCACGGCCAGGGTGCTCCTCGATTGGGCTGGGCTCGGCAGCGAGGTGACCCTGCCCGTTGCCGACCTCGTGCTGAGCGTCGCGGTCCTGCAGCTCGTGCCGTTCGCCGTCGGGCTGTCGCTGCGCCGGTGGACGGCAGCGGTCGCCACGAGCTGGGAGCCGATGGCCGAGAAGGCCTCGTCGCTGTCGCTCGCGGCGGTCCTCGTGCTCGGCGTCGGGAGCTCCTGGGAGCAGATCGTCTCCCTGCTCGGCAGCCTGACCCTGCTCAGCGCCGCGGCGTTCACGGCGCTGGCCGCGATCGCTGGCGGGGTGCTGTCCACCGGACCGCAGGTCCGTCGCACGACGATGGCCAGCATCGCGCCGCTGCGCAACGCCGGCCCCGCCTTCGCGGCCGTCGCGATCGCGTTCGACAACGACCCGGCGATCCTCGCGGCGTTGACCGGCATCCTCCTCGTCGGGCTCGTCCTGACCCTCCCAGCGGCAGCGCGCCTGGCCAGGACCCGACCGGAGACCGCGCCCCAGGACGTGCACGGCTGAGGCAGGCGGCTCAGCGCTCGCGCTCGAAGGCCGCGGCAGCCGCCCGGTTGGTCGCGAAGATCCTGTCCTGCCCGAGGATCTCGGTGAGGCCGTACCGCTCGAGCAGGACGG
>SLNF01000131.1 GCA_007133145.1 Nitriliruptorales bacterium | reverse complement strand
CGACGGGCGCCGGTTCGCAGGTGTGCTCTAGGCTGGCCCGTCATGGCGACCGCCCTCATCTGGCAGGACGACGGGATCCGGTACGACTTCGGTCGTGACCACCCGCTCAAGCCCCTTCGGGTCGAGCTCACCGTCGGGCTCATCCGCGCCGCCGGGCTCACCGAGCGGCCCGGCGTCGAGGTCCTGCCGCGGCTGCCCTTCGGTGACGACGACGTCGTCCGGCTGCACACCCCCGACTACGTCGAGGCGGTCAAGCGCCAGTCCGCCCACCCCGACCCCAAGGGCGAGCCCGCCTACGGCCTCGGCCTCGGCGACAACCCCGTCTTCCACGGGATGCACGAGGCCTCCCTCGAGGTCTGCGGCGCGACGGTCGCCGCCGCCGAGGCGGTGTGGACCGGCAAGGCGATCCACGCCTTCAACCCCGCCGGCGGGCTGCACCACGCGATGCCCGACCACGCCTCGGGGTTCTGCATCTACGACGACCCGGCGCTGGCGATCGACTGGCTGCTGCGCCACGGCGCCCGGCGCGTGGCCTACGTCGACGTCGACACCCACCACGGCGACGGCGTGCAGGCGATGTTCTACGACGACCCGCGGGTGCTCACCGTCTCGCTGCACGAGTCCGGGCGCTACCTCTTCCCCGGCACCGGCTTCGCCCACGAGGTCGGCGAGGGCGAGGCCCGCGGCACCGCCCTCAACGTCGCGCTGCCGCCCTACACCCCCGGGGAGGTGTGGCTCGGCGCCTTCGACGACGTCGTGCCGCAGGCGATCGACGCGTTCGCCCCCGACGTCCTCGTCACCCAGCTCGGCTGCGACACCCACGTCACCGACCCGTTGGCCCACCTCGCGCTCACCACCGACGACTACGTCGTGATCGCCGAGCGGCTGCACCGCCTCGCCCACGCCTCGACGGCGAAGGGCCGCTGGGTGGCCACCGGCGGGGGCGGCTACCGCATCGCCACCGTCGTGCCGCGGGCCTGGACGATCCACTTCGCCGAGATGGTCGGCGCGACCCTGCCCGCCGAGATCCCGTGGGGTTGGCTGCACGACGCCGAGCAGGCGGCGATGGAGCGTCCACCCTCGGAGTTCCTCGACGGGCCGGTGCGGCTCGCCGGCGACCGCATCGAGGGCGTGCGCCGGGAGACCGACGCGGCGGTCGAGGAGCTCAAGCAGGCCGCCTTCGACCTGCTCGGACGGCATACGTGAGCGCGGCGCGTTGGCGCCCCTCAGGGCGCGCCGAGTCCGACCACGCCCTGCGTGAGCACCTCATCGACTCGCGGCTCGCCGGGCTCGTCGCCACCCCGCCGCGCTCGACGATCGCCAACTGCCGCAAGCTCTCCCGCGGCGACGTCGACTACACCTTCGGGCTACCCGACGCCGAGGGCACCCCGCTGCTCGAGGCGCTCGAGGCCGTCGTCGCCCTCTGCGGCGGCGACCCCGGCGGCGCGGAGCTCGACGGCCCCGGCTACATCGACCCCGACCGGGCGCTCGTCGGCATCGACACCCACCGCCGCCGACTCGCCGGTGTCGCCGCCTCGGCCGGCACGGTGCTGCTCGCCACCGGGCACCCCTCCGGGCTGCTCGGCCACTACATGACGCTCGCGCGGGAGCTGCAGGCCGCCGGCTGCGACCTGCTGACCCCCCTCGACGACGTCTTCCTCCCGCCGTACCCCTCCGGGCGCGAGCGGGGCATCCGCTTCACCGACGGCGTCGCCGCGGAGTTCGACGGCGCCTCGCTGCGCCACACCCACAAGCCCGACCTCATGGAGGCGATGCTCGACGACCTCGGCTCCGAGACCGCGGCGATCGACCTCGTCGTCGCCGACCACGGCCTCGCCGGCGCGGCGATCGCGCGCGGCCTGCCGACGATCTCCATCGCCGACGTCAACGACCCCGCCCTGCCGCTCGCGCAGGTCCGCGGGCGCACCGACGGGGTGCTCTGCATCGACGACAACCTCGCCCCCCGCCACTTCCTCGCGGTGACCGAGGCGATGCTCGCCTGGTAGCCCGCGGCCCCCGACGCCGCCCGTCCCCCCGCAGGACCCGCTTCCCCTTGCCCCGACCCACGAACGGCAAAGGCCCGCCATGACCACGCTCGAGCAGAGAGTCAGCGGCTACTTCGGCGTCGAGGAGAAGGGCTCCTCGACGCGCACCGAGGCCGTCGCCGGCGCGACGACGTTCCTCGCGATGGCCTACATCGTCTTCGTCAACCCCGACATCCTCGGCCAGGCGGGGATGGACCAGGGGGCGGTGTTCGTCGCCACGGCCCTGGCCGCGGCGATCGGCACCCTCATCATGGGCCTGTGGGCGAACCTGCCGATCGCCCAGGCGCCCGGCATGGGGCTCAACGCCTTCTTCGCCTTCACCGTCGTGCTCGGTATGGGCATCCCGTGGGAGACCGCACTCGCGGCGACGTTCGTCTCGGGGCTCATCTTCCTCGTCCTCGCGCTGACCGGGCTGCGGCGGCTCATCATCGACGCGATCCCGATGCAGATGAAGTACGCCGTCGGGGCGGGCATCGGGCTGTTCATCGCCTTCATCGGCCTGAAGAACGCCGGCGTCGTCGTCGGCGACGAGGCCAACCTCGTCGGCCTCGGCGACCTCGGCGCGGGGCCGACGCTGCTGTCGATCTTCGGCGTCGTCGTCATCAGCGCGCTGCTG
>SLNF01000238.1 GCA_007133145.1 Nitriliruptorales bacterium | reverse complement strand
TTCGTCGCCTCCGGCGCGCAGCTGCCGTAAGGCCCGCCGGCGCGCGGGCGGCGTCACGACGCCGCGATGCGGGCGGCGTCACGACGTCGGGACGACCGTCGAGGCTCAGCCGGTGAGCGTCGCGACGACCTCGGCGTCGCTGACCTCGCGCTGCTCGCCGGTGGCGAGGTCCTTCAGGGTGACGACGCCGCGGGCGCGCGCCTCAGGGCCGAGCACGAGCGCCAGCCGCGCGCCGGAGCGGTCGGCGAGCTTGAACTGCGCCTTCATCCGGCGCCCGGCGAAGGCCTGGTCGGCGGCGACCCCGGCGCGGCGCAGCCGGGCGACGAGGCCGAAGGCCTGCGGCGCGAGGGCGGGGTCGGCGACGACGACGAAAGCCTCGACGCGCGGCGGGGGCGCGGCGGCCTCGCCGAGCGCGAGGAGCGTGCGGTCGACGCCGAGCGCCCAGCCGACGCCGGGGAAGGGCTCAGGCCACCCGAGGTCCTCGGCGAGACCGTCGTAGCGTCCCCCGCCACCGACGGCGTTCTGCGCGCCGAGGCCGGCCGCCTGGTACTCGAAGGTCGTGCGCGTGTAGTAGTCGAGCCCGCGCACGAGCCGCTCGTCGTGGGTGAGGGCGAGCCCCTCGGCCTCGAGGAGTCGGCAGACCTCCTCGTGGAAGGCCTTCGCCTCCTCGTTGACGTGGTCGGCGAGCAGCGGCGCGCCGGCCATGATCCCGTCCATCCCCGGGGCCTTCGAGTCGAAGGCGCGCATGGGGTTGAGGTGACGGCGCTCGGCGACGTCGGGGGGCAACTGCCCCTCGAAGCGGTCGAGGTAGGCGTTGAGGCGCTCGTGGTAGGCGGGGCGGTCGGCACGGTCACCGAGGGTGTTGACCCGCAGGGTCATCTCCTCCACCCCGGCGCGCTTGAGGGCCTGCCAGCCGAGCAGGACGACCTCGGCGTCGAGCACGGGGTCGGTCGCGCCGAGCGCCTCGACGCCGACCTGGCTGAACTGGCGCTGCCGGCCCGCCTGCGGGCGCTCGTAGCGGAAGAACTCCCCGGCGTAGGACCACTTCACCGGCAGGCTGCCCGAGCGGGGTACGCCGGCCTCGAGCGCGGCACGCAGCACCCCCGCGGTGCCCTCCGGGCGCAGGGTGATCGAGCGTCCGCCCCTATCGTCGAAGGTGTACATCTCCTTCTGCACGACGTCGGTGGAGGCGCCGACGCCGCGCGCGAAGACCTCGGTGGGCTCGAAGACCGGGGTGCGCACGCGCTCGTAGCCGCCGAGCGCGGCGGTGTCGAGGAAGGCGCGCTCGACGGCGTCGAAGGCGCCCGCCTGCGGCGGCAGCCAGTCGGGCGCACCCTTGATGCCACGAAGGATGTCCATGGCCGGCAAGGCTAGCCCAGCGCCGCCTGCCTGCCGCGCCGGGCATGAGGAAGGGCGGGCCCCGAAGGGCCCGCCCTGAGTGCGGCCTGTCGTCGCTGGCCTAGCCTTCGAGCCAGCTGTCGACGAGGTCGCGGTTGTTCTCGATGAACTCCGCGGCGACGTCGGGGTAGTCGGCGTCGTCGGCCTCGTCGATCGCGGCGTTGAGCTCGGCGAGCTCGTCAGGCTCCATGAACCAATTCTCCATCCAGCTCGCGACCTCGGGGAAGTCGTCGCTGAAGCCCGGGCGGCCGACGGCCTCGAGCCGCTCACCCTCGCCCCAGAGGCCCTGCGGGTCCTCGAGGATGGTGAGGTCCTTGAGCCCGTACTCGGGGTGCGGGCTCCACAGCGTCACGACGATGGGCTCCTCGTCCTCGTAGGCACGGGTGAGGTCGGCGCGCATCGCGGCGGTGGAGGACTCGATGAGCTCGAAGTCCTCGTCGAGGCCGTAGCCCGGCATGACGTCCTCGCGGAGGACCTCCATCATCCCGGCGCCGGCCTCGATGCCGGTGATCTGGCCGTCGAAGACGTCGGGGTTCTCGGCGAGGTCCTCGAGGGACTCGATGCCGTACTCCTCGACGACGAAGGTCGGCACGGAGAGCTCGATCGTCGCGCCCTCGTACCACACACCGAAGGACTCGAGGTCGTCGCCGAACTCGTCCTCGTAGGTGGCGTGGGTGTCCGGCAGCCACATGTCGAGGAAGAGGTCGTGGTCGCCACCGGCGACGGCGGCGAAGGCCGGCGCCACGTCGAACTGCTCGAGCTCGACGTCGAAGCCCTCCTGCTCGAGGATCACGGCCCACATGTTCGCGACCGCGATGTTCTCCTCCCAGGGGATCCAGGCGATGGAGATCTCGCCGTCGACGTCCACGTCGGGCTCGTCCTCGACGTCCTCGACGTCCTCGACGTCGTCCTCTGGCTCGTCGACGACGTCCTCGTCCTCGGCGCAGGCGGCGACGAGGAGGGCAAGCGCGGCGAGCAGGGCCAACAGCTTTAGCATTCGCGTGTTAATCGCTCTACCTCTCTTCTCGGGTTCAGGGCATCCGCCTTCGAGGCTAACGGGCCGGCCACCATCCTGCTACCGGGGTAGGAGCACGCGGTGGGCCGGCCGGCGCGCGGCCGGGTGCCCCGAACGCGCGCCGTTGGGACCGTCAGACCTCGGCGCGGTCCTTCATGAAGCTCGTGATGCGGTCGAGGAAGATCGCGAGGATCACGACCGCGAGGCCGGACTCGAAGCCGAGCCCGAGCTCGAGACGGGTGACGGCGCGCACGAC
>SLNF01000261.1 GCA_007133145.1 Nitriliruptorales bacterium | reverse complement strand
CGGCGGGTCGGCCGGCGCTGACCGGAGGCCGACCCCGCGCTGGCCGGCGGCCTCCGACGGCGCGGTCCTACTCGACCTCGATGAGGATCTCGACGAAGTAGGGCTCGCCAGCCTCCCCGTCGGAGGGGTCGGGGTCCTCGACGAGGATCGTCCAGCGTCCGGGCTCGTCGGGCACGGTCTCGAAGGTGAGCTCGAAGGGCCCGCGCAGGTCGATGTCCGGTTGATCGGCGGTCGTGAAGGTCTCCTCGACGATCGTGCCCGCCGGGTCGATGAGCCGGGCCGGCACCGTCGCCTCGAAGGTCAGCGAGGTCCCGCGCACCGTGAGCGGTTCGCCAACGGGGTGGGTGTCGAGCCAGGCGGGGTCGGTGACGTCGATGAAGGCGAGGTGCTCGTCGGCGGGCGTGGCCGGCTGCGACCAGTCGAGGTGGCCCCACAGCTCATCGACCGCCTCGCCCTCGACGTGGAGGCGCACCGCGTCGACGGCGTCGAACTGCGCGCCGGTGTGCGCGAGCGCCTGCTCGAGCATGAGCTCGCCCTCCGCTCCGGTCGCCGCGTCGCGGATGGCCTCGTCGACGTCGACGGTGAGCACGCCGCCGTCGATGTTGACGTCGCGGACGGTGACGTCGGTGCCCGCCGGGGGGACGAGGTCGGGATGGCGCGTCGGCTGCGACAGCAGCTCGTCCATCGCCGCGCCCGCCACCGCGACGGTGGGCTCGGGGAGGTCGCGGCGCTCGGACTCGAGCCAGAGGCGGCCGTCGTGCTCGCGCACGACCCAGACGCGCACCGAGGTGACGCCGTCGACGTCCTCCTCCTCCTCGGCGGTCTCGACCGGCTCCTCGGGCTCGTCGGCCTCCTCGGCCTCCTCCGGGTCGGGGTCCTCGTCGAGGTCGGGCGTCGCCTCCTCGACGGGGTCGTCCTCGTCGGGGTCGAGCGCGACGGTGTCGTCGGGGTCCTCGCCGCAGGCGGCGAGGAGGGCGACCGCGAGGAGCAGGGCGAGGAGGCGGAGCGCGGGCATGGTGGACTCCTGGACGGGACGGGACGGGGCGGGGCGCACTTCCATCGACGCGCGAGCGCCGCCGCGGGTTGCCCCGCCATGCTCGCGCACGCGCCCTGCCGTCGCGGGGGACGAGGTGCTCGGCGCCGCTCGGCCGGAGGACCCCTATCTGGGGGCCGGACGGCGAATGCCCTGGCCTCGCTGGACAGGCACGATAGGCTCATGACCCCGTGGCCAGGCCGCACGACGCCCACGGGGCCACATCTGCAGACCGTCCATCTCGAGAGATGAGGAGCAGGCATGACCCCGATCACGAAGCTGGGGCCCGAGGAGCGGGCCGCGACGATGGAGCGCTTGAAGACCGAGGACGTGGACCTCGTCGTGATCGGTGGCGGCGTCACGGGCGCCGGGGCCGCGCTCGACGCCGCGAGTCGGGGCCTCAGCGTCGCCCTCGTCGAGCGGGACGACTTCGCCTCCGGGACGTCGTCGAAGTCGACGAAGCTCGCCCACGGTGGGCTGCGCTACCTCCAGCAGCTCAACTTCCGGCTCGTCGCCGAGGCGCTGACCGAGCGCAACCTCATGCTCGAGGAGCTCTGCCCGCACCTCGTCCACCCGGTGCCGATCCTCTTCCCGTTCAATAGGCGCATCTGGGAGCGTGCCTTCATCGGCTCCGGTGTCGTGCTCTACGACACGATCGCGACGGGCAAGCGGGGCGTGCCGCTGCACAAGCACTACTCGAAGACCAAGGCGCTCGAGATCGCACCCGAACTGCGTGAGGACGCCTTCGTCGGGGCGGTGCGCTACTACGACGGTCAGCTCGACGACGCCCGCCACACCATGGCGATCGCCCGTACCGCCGCCCATCACGGCGCGCACGTGCTCACCCACGCCCCCGCCACCGGCCTCGTGCTCGACGACGCCGGCGCCGTAGCCGGGGTGACGGTGAAGGACAAGAAGAGCGGCGAGGAGTTCACGATCGCGACGACCCGCGTCGTCAACGCCACCGGCCCGTGGACCGACGAGATCCAGGGCATGGCGGGCACCTCGAAGGTCAAGGTGCGTCCGTCGAAGGGCATCCACGTGCTCGTGCCGCGCGAGCGTCTCGACATGGAGGTCGGGCTCATCACCCAGACGTCGAAGAGCGTGCTCTTCGTCCTGCCTTGGGGCGCCCACTGGCTCATCGGCACGACCGACACCGACTGGGAGGAGGACGTCGACGACGTCGTCGCGACGAAGAAGGACGTCGACTACGTCCTCAACGAGCTCAACACGTGGATCCGCAACCCCGTCACCCCCGACGAGATCACCGGCGTCTTCGCGGGGCTGCGGCCGCTCGTCGCGCCGGCCGTCGAGGGTGAGACCACGGCGATCTCCCGTGAGCACGCGGTCATGGAGTCCGCACCCGGGCTCTTCTCGATCAGCGGCGGCAAGTACACGACCTACCGCGTCATGGCCAAGGACGTCGTCGACGAGGCCGTCAAGGGCCTCGACCGCGAGGTGCCGCCGTCGCCGACGAAGCACCTGCCGCTGCTCGGCGCGGTCGGCTACGACGCGCTGAAGCGCGAGCGCGAGCAGCTCGCCGCCAAGCACGGCATCCACGTCGACTGGTTCGACCACCTCCTCGGCCGCCAGGGCGACCTCATCGACGAGGTCCTCGAGCTCATGGAGGAGCGGCCCGAGCTCG
>SLNF01000296.1 GCA_007133145.1 Nitriliruptorales bacterium | reverse complement strand
GCCGTCGGCGGCGCCTTCCTCGTCGAACGGCGCCTCGGGGTGATCACCTGGCTCGCGGCGGCCCACGAGATCCCCCGGGACATGGGCAACTTCGGCCTCCTCGTCCACGCAGGCTGGAGCAAGCTCGGCGCCCTGCTCGTCAACCTCGCCGTGGCCTTCACGTTCCTGCTCGGCGGCTGGCTCGCCTCCGCCCTCGCCGCCGGCCTCGGGATCCTCTCGGCGGTCGCGGCGCTGCACTGACGGCCCGTCGGCCCGCCGGGGCGCCGGCCGCGGAGAGCCGACGTCGACGCGTCGGTGCCCGGCGCCGACGCCGGCTCGCTGTCCTGGAGGCCGGGACGGGAATCGAACCCGTGAATAGCGGATTTGCAGTCCGCTGCCTTACCACTTGGCTACCCGGCCGCAGGATCCCGAGTGTCGCACAGCGCCGCAGGCGCGGCCACCTCAGCTCCCGGAGCCCTCGTCCCGCGACGCCCGCCAGGCGCGCAGGCCGACGTAGCCCATCCACGCGGTCCACAGGCCGGTGCCGAGCCAAGCCCAGCGGCTCGGCAGCTTGCGGCCCTTCGACGGGTCGAGGCGCCGGAAGCGGCCGTGGCGTGTGACGTAGGGCGCGATGCGCTCGTCGGGGCGCAGCCGCGGGGCGCGGCGTGGTGGGGCGCTGTCCTGCTCGGTCATCTCCACCCGCTCGGTCGGTCCTCGGGCGTGCGCACCCACGAGGCCGTGGTGCGCTCCAGCCCGCGCGGTGACGCGAGCCGCTGCACGGCCGCAGCCTAGCCCAGCCGCCTGCCGGCCCGGAGCAAGGGGGCCCGGGACCGGTGTGCCCTCAGCCCAGGAACGGGAGGAGAGCAGCGGCGCCCGCGGCGAGCTCGTCGCTGAGGACCGCCACGGCGATGCCGAAGTAGATGAGCAGCCCCGTCGCGTCGACGAGGGTGGTGATGATCGGCGCGGACAGCACTGCGGGGTCGAGGCCGAGGCGTGCGGCGAGCAGCGGCAGTGCCGCGCCGGCCAGCGTCGCCCAGATGACGATCGCCACGAGCGTGAGCCCGATGATCGCCCCGAACTGCGGATCGAAGAAGAACGAGACGACGGGGAAGGCGATCGCCCCGAGCATCGCGCCGAGCAGGACCCCGACGAGGAGCTCGCGGCCGACGACCCTCGGCAGGTCGCGGAAGCGCACCTCCCCCACCGACAGGGCGCGGATGACGACCGTCGAGGCCTGCGCGCCGGAGTTGCCGCCGGTGTCGATGAGCAGCGGGATGAACAGCGCGAGGGCGACGACCTGCTCGAGGGTGTCCTCGAAGGCCCCGAGGACGTTGACGGTGAGCACTGCGGCCACGCCGAGCAGCAGCAGCCACGCCGCGCGCTTGCGCGCGAGGGTGAGCACCCCGGCCGAGAGGTAGGGCTGCTCGAGAGGCTCGACACCACCGGCGCGGCTGACGTCCTCGGTGACCTCGCGCTCGAGGACCTCCATCGCGTCGTCGACGGTGATGACCCCGACGAGCCGCTGCTCGTGATCGACGACCGGCAGCGCGAGGAGGTCGGCCTCCTGGATGAGCCGGGAGGCCTCCTCCTGGTCGACGTCGACCTCGACGGAGTGCACGTCGTCGCGCATGAGGTCGCGCACCCGTGCCGAGGCCGGTGCGGTGACGAGGTCGCGGAGACTCACCACGCCCATGAGCATCCGGCGGTCGTCGGTGACCGGCAGGGTGTAGACGGTCTCGGCGTCCTCGCCGGTGCGCCGCACCTTCGCCATCGCGTCGGCGACGCTCATCGAGCTGCGCAAGCTCACGTACTCCGGCGACATCACCCGGCCGGCGGACTCCGCGGGGTAGCCGAGCAGCGTCGCGGTGGCCTCGCGCTCGGAGGCGGGCAGGCCGCTCTGCAGGCGCTTGGCGACCTTCGCGGGGACCTCGTCGAGCAGGCGCACGCGGTCGTCGGGGTCCATCTCCGTGAAGAGCTCGCGCACGCGCTCCTCGCGCAGCCCGTCGAGGAGCTGCTGCTGGTGGACGGGGTCGAGGGCCTCGAAGACCTCGAGCGCGCGGTCCTTGGCGAGCAGGCGGAACGGCACCGCCATGCGGTCGGCGGGCAGGCGCGCGAGCTCCTCGGCGAGGTCGAGCGCGCCGGTCTCCTCGAGTTGCTCACGCAGCGTCTCGAGGTCCTCCTGCTCGGTGAGCTCAGCGATCGTCGTCGCCATGGGGGGTCCTCCTCCAGGGTCGTGCGGGGGGGCTCGGCCCACCACCGCCCTGGCGCGAGGACGCTCGCGCGCCGCGGGCGGTGGGGCTAGCCGAGCGGCGACCGGGGTGGCCGTTGACGGCCTCCCCCGGGTTGCTCGTCGGGGTCCAACGGGCGCGCTCCCTCCTCGTCGTCGTCACAGCGGCCCGCGGACGCGAAGACGCGCGGCGCTCAGGCGGAGGCCGCGCGTGTCCCGGCAGGTCGGGGAGGACCGCGTCGTCCCAGTCGTCTGAGCTTCGGCACTGCACCCTTAGTGGCGGCGTCGCCGCCCTGCCCCGCGTTAGACCGGGCCTTCGTTCGGCCGGGCCGGCTGACCCGTTGGCGTCTCTCGACGTTTCTGGGCAGCGGGACGTTCGTGGTGCAGGAGCCTCACCTAACGGGCTCGGTTGTCGCACTCCTGTATACCCGCGCCCCGGCCGGGCGGCAATCCTCGCGGCGGGTTCCCGCCG
>SLNF01000129.1 GCA_007133145.1 Nitriliruptorales bacterium | reverse complement strand
GGCGGTCAGGCGTCGTGCTCCGCTTCAGTGCAGCTCGTCTGCTGGCCGACGATCAGTGCGCTCAGACCGACCACCGCGAGCGGGATCGCCGAGACAACATCCGGTTCGTCGGGAATCAGCGCTGACGCGATCCCATAGCCGAGCAAGGCACCCCCGAGGACGAACAGCGCGTGCTTCACCGGCACCCCGGACCTCTTCTGACCCATCGCGAACCAGCTCCCCCAGTCGACTGACGGTTTGCTGTCAACAACGACGTCGGAGGCTGCTGCGCCGCGTGGCGCGCATCAACCTCGACCACCGTTGACGACCGCCTCCGCGCCGCTGGCTGCTGCCGACGGGCGCTGCCCCGGTCCCGTCCACGTGGCGAACGACGGTCCCGAGCCCAGCGCGGAGTCGGCGTCGTGCTGGCCGGACTGATCTGGACACCCCCACGACGGCTCGACGGGCGGCTGCCGCGTGGTGGACACGGCGGCCACCTGACCTTCGCACCATCGCTGTTGACGTCGGCAGGGTCGGTGGCTGCCCTGGGTTCCTCTTGGCCGGCCGTCGCCGTGTCCCGATACTCCTCGTAGGTCGCGGGCTGCGCGAACGGGGGGATGGGGTGATCCCAAGGTCTGACGGTCGGGTGAGCTCCTCGGCGGCAGCGGGAGGGAGTCGGCCCTCCGCGCCTCCGGATGAGTGGGCCTGGCAGGCGGGCCGACGTGCGCGCCGGCCGGGCGCGGTGCCCGAGACGCTGGCGGTGTTCGTCGGTCGCCGACGGGAGCGGGCTGCCGTTGATCGCCTCCTCGACGAGGTGCGGCTGGTCACGCTCACGGGCCCGGGAGGTTGCGGGAAGACGCGGCTGGCGGGGGTGGTCGCAGCCGACGGCGAGGCGCGGTTCGCGCAGGGCGTGTGCTGGGTTGACCTTGCGGCGGTGGGCGAGCCGAACCTCGTGGCTGCCGCAGTGGCCGAGGCAACGGGTGCGCACGAGCGCGCCGGGCACGGGCTGGCCGACACGCTCGTCGGACACCTCCAGCAGCGACAGGTGCTCGTGGTGCTCGACAACTGCGAGCATCTCGTGGAGGCGTGCGCAGACCTCGTCGCACGGGTGCTGGGCGCATGCCCGGACGTGACGGTGTTGGCGACGAGTCGCGAACCGCTGGCGGTCGCAGGCGAGACGACGTTCGCGGTCTCCCCGCTGACGCTGCCGCCTGCCAGTGCCCGGGCGGCGCGTGAGGTGCAGGTGGCGGATGCGGTCTGCCTGTTCGAATCACGGGCCCGGCAGGTCCGGTCCGACTTCGTGGTGACCGACGACAACGCGGTGGCCGTGGCGGAGATCTGCCGCCGGCTCGACGGCATCCCGCTGGCGCTGGAACTGGCGGCCGCGCGCGTGCGGGTGCTGTCGGCACAGCAGCTCCTCGACGCGCTCTCGGATCGGTTCGAGCTGCTGACCGCTGGCGTGCGCGGGGCGCTGCCACGCCAGCGCACGCTCGAGGCGTCCATCGCCTGGAGCTACGACCTCCTCGATCCGGCCCAGCAGCGCGCGCTGGCGAGGCTGTCGGTGTTCGCCGCGGGCTTCGACCTCGACGCCGCCGAGGCCGTCACCGGCGAGGCCGGCACCTCGGCCCTGGACCTCGTCACGGGGCTGGCCGACCGCTCCCTGCTGCAGGTGCGCGAGCACGGCGGGCAGGCCCGCTACCGTCTGCTCGAGTCGATCCGGCTCTACGCCCGACAGCGGCTCGCAGAGCTCGAGGACCCCACCGTCGTGCGCGACCGGCACCTGGCCCACGTGCTAGCGGTCTCAGCTCAGGCGGGAGCCGGGTTGGCCGGCGCCGATGCCGAGCCGTGGCTGTCACGGCTCGCCGCCGACGTCGACGACGTGCGCGCGGCGATGGACTGGGCGGTGCAGCGGCAACGCCCACTCGACGCGCTCGCGGTCGCCGAGCAGACCTTGCCGTTCTGGATGGCCCGCGGGCTGTTCATCGAGCTGCGCCGTCGGATCGTCGCAGCGGTTGACGCACCCGGTGCCGCCGCGGCCGAACGCGCTCGCGGACTCGCGACCGCGGCGGTCCTCGCCGCCATGGGCGGCGACTTCCCGGCCGGCTGGACGTTCGCGGTGCGGGCGGTTTCCATGGCCAGGCGGCTGGGGGATGACACGACCCTCGTTCGTGCTCTGATCTTCCGTGCCTGGTGCGGCTTCTACAGCGGTGAGGCGACCGGTGGCGCCGTGGGGGCGGACTGTCGTGAGGCCGTCGCGCTCGCCGAGGGCCTCGACGACCGGCAGACCCTCGCGTGGGCACTGACCTACGCCGGCGCCGTCACCGCACGGGGGCTCACGATCGGCGCAGGGCGCGCCGAGCTCGAGCGGGCGATCAGCGAGGCGCGGGAGGGCGGCCAGCACGTCCCACTCGCCAACGCCTGCGCGTTCCTCAGCGGGATGCTGGTGTTCGCCGCTGAGCTCGACGAGGCGCGCGCGCAGGCGGAGACCATCCTCGAACTCGGTCGCAGCACGGGCGTGCAGGCGTTCGAGCCCGTCGCGCGGACCGTGCTGGGGTTCGCCGAGGTGCTCCAGGGCGCCGAGCACGCCGCCCGGCAGCAGCTCGACGCGGCGCGTGCGGGGTCCCATCGCGGGATGCAGCCGACCTTCGAGATGATCGCCCAGCGCATCAGCGCCCTCGCGGAGTACCGGTTCGGTGCGCTGCCTGCCGCCCGGGCTGCGGCCGAGGCCGGGTTGGAGGGTGCGCGAGCCACCGGTAGCCGCTGGGACGAAGCCTCGACCGAGTGGCTCCTCGGCGCCGTCGCGCTCGCTGGGGACCGCCACGGCGACGCCCGGGCCCACTTCGAGCGCGCACGCGAGCGGTCCCGGGAGCCGCGCTACCCGCTGTGGCTCGGCCGCGCGCTGCTCGGCCTCGCCCAGTGCGACCACCACGACGGCAGCATCGAGGCCGCCTGGGAGCACGCGCACGAGGCCCTGGCGGTCGCGGCCGACGCCGGTGACCGGCTTGCGACCGTCACCGCGGTCGAGGCGGTCGCCGGGCTTGCCGCCGGCCTGGATCAGCCAGAGCGGGCGGTCCGGCTGCTCGCGGCGGCCGACCGGTTCCGCGACGACGTCGCGATCAGCCGCTTCCCCGACGAGGCTGCACGGTGCGCCGACCACCACGCCGACGCGCTCGCACGACTCGATCCCGGCGACGCTGCCCGCTGCCGGGCCGAGGGCCGCGCGCTGACCCTCGACGAGGCGGTGGCCTACGCACGACGGGGCCGTGGTGGGCGCGACCGCCCGAGGATCGGCTGGGCTTCGCTCACCCCGACCGAACACGACGTCGTGGCCTTGGTGGTCGAGGGGTGCACGAACGCCGAGATCGCCGAGCGGCGGTTCGTGAGCGTCAACACCGTCAAGACCCACCTGTCGCGCATCTACGCCAAGGCCGGCCTCGCCGGCCGCGCGGAGCTCGCCGCCGAGGCCGCTCGCCGCGACAGGTGAGCCTGCCTGCGCAGACATCACCCAACCGGGTGACAATCCGCCGCCTCCGGCCCGTCACGCTCGACCCGCACAGCGCAAGACGACCACCGAGGTGCGCCATGACCGCAGACCGGACCCACCGCGCCGTCTCCGCCGACGGCACCGAGATCGCCGGACGAGTGCATGGGCAGGGACCCCCACTCGTGCTCGTCCACGGCAGCCTGGACGACGGCGACACCATCTGGGGCGCCCTGCTGCCGCTGCTCACCGACCGGTTCACCTGCTACTGCCTCAGCACCCGCGGCCGGGGCCTGAGCGCGGACAGCGACGATCACTCGCCGGCCCGACTCGTCGACGACGTCGTCGCGTTCCTCGACGGCATCGGCGACGCGGCGGCGCTCATGGGCCACTCCAGCGGAGCCGGACTCGCGCTCGGCGCGGCCGCGCGGTCCGCTGCGGTCTCCGGCGTCGTCGCCTACGAACCGGCGGTGCCGCCGGTGATCAACCCCGACGACCTTGCCCGCGTCCAAGCCGCCATCGCCCACCACGCCGAGCTCGCCGCCCAGGGACAGCTGGCCGACGCCGCCCGCATCCTGTTCACCGAGTCCCCGATGGCCACCGACAACGAGGCCGCGGCGATGGCAGCGGCCGGACACTTCGAGGCCATGGCGCCCTACGTCCCCCTCAACCTCACCGAGATGCAGCAGGCGGCCGAATCACCCGACCCCAACTTCGCCGACCCCTCGGTGCTCAAGCACGTGGACGCACCCGTGCTGCTCCTCCACGGCTCGGAGACCGACGGCAGCTGGGCGACCGAGTCCGTACGCCATCTCGCCGGCCACCTCCCCGACGCCCGTGTGCACGAGGTCCCCGACGCCGCCCACTTCGGTCCGCTCCTCGCCCCCGAGCAAGTCGCCAAGGAGGCCACCGGGTTCCTCGCCCCAGCACGCCAGCAGACGTAAGCGCAACCCGCAACCCCGTGCCGGCCCACCCGAGGCAGCATCACCGCCCTGCACCCTCGCGAGGACAACCCCAGTGCGCGCCAAGCCAGATTGGTGTGAAGCCGCTTGTTCCCCTCGGCGAGTGCACGGCTGCCGACCAACGAGTGGAGCAGGGCCGCGGACTTCTCGTGCAAGCTCGGGTAGACGTGCTCGCCGAAGGCGCTGGCACGGCGACGGGCGGCGGCTTCGAGCAAGTTGGCGTCGCGGACCTCCACCGCAGGCAAGACGCGCTCCGTGATGTGGAGAAGGTCTTCACCGTCGAGGAGGATCAACGTCCGAGACGCTCGAGCGCCCCGGGGTAGCGAAGCAGCTGCTCGTCGAGCACCTCGTCGAGCAGTTCGCGTCTGCTCGTCCGTTCGATGGACGCACGCACCGCCTCGCGGGCGAGCTCCTGCCTCGAGCGGCCCTCCCGTGCTGCGCGGCGGCGAAGCGCCTCGGCGTCCCGCTCGTCCAACCGCAAGGTCATGGCCAGGCGCCCTACACGATCGGTGGGCAGGCGATAGAGCACCGACGCGGACGTTCGGCTCGGGCTGGCGGCAGACCCACCGAGCCCGGTCCGCGACGGCGGGAGCCACGGCGCATCGCTGCCGAGGAGCAGACCCTGGTCCCGCTGCGATCTCCCACGCGATGGGGAGAGGATCGAGCTCCACGCCCCAGCAGGCGCAGTGCGGCCCATGCGGCCCGGAGTCGCCTGAGATCGCGGAGGGGGCCGCCGGCCCAGGCGCGCGGTGACCCGCAATTGCGACCGTTCCGGGCGACTGCCGCGCCGGGACCGGTCCCGACCTCCGCCGAGGCGAGCTTCGGGGCAGCGGCCCGGACGCCGCCGACCCGCCCGTCCGCAGTTGGGACGCCCCGCTCCGGCGGCCCGCCAGAGGCTCCGCTCGCCCCTCGGGACCCACGACAGGAGCATCACCTCATGCGAGCACGGCGAGGCCCTCGCCGAGGCCGGTCGGCTCGCATGAACCTTTCGGTGCGGTGTCTGCCAAGACGGTGCGGGTCGACGCGGTCCTCGCGCGACGGTGGCACCAGCGCCACCGCGAGCGCCGGCGCGGCCGCTACGAGGAGTGCCGCCGAGCGGTCGACGTGGGTGGCCAGCACGCCGAACACGCCGGGGCCCACGATGAACCCGGCGGCGATGAACACGATCGCAAGCGTGAACCCGGTCGTGGGGCGGTCGTCGAAGACCTGCTGGCTCCACATCACGAGCAAGGCGAATCCCGTGGTGAAGCCCACCCCGAAGACCGCCGCCGACCCCAGGGCGACGACGAGGGACCCGGCTGCGACCCGCAGAGCCAGGGTCGATGCTGCGACGAGGACGAGCGTCACCGCCAGCGGCGCACGCAGCCCGTACCGGTTGGCGATCCCACCGCCGAACACCCCCACCCCGGCCCCGGCAAGGCCCAGGACCGCCCACATCGCCGGACCGGTCCAGCTGGCCAGCCCAGCCGACTGTGCCGTGTCGGGCGCGTAGGCGAAGTAGGCGCCAGAGGTGATCGAGATCCCGAGCGTGACGACGAACAGCCGCACCGACCTCGTGTTGAAGAACCACCCGAACGAGAGCCGCTCACGGTTGAGGTCGCCGCTCACCGCGACCGGTGACAGCACCCTCCACGCCGCCGCGGCCGCCACCAGCCCGACCACCGCGAAGCCCCACCACGCGGCCCGCCAGCGGTCACCGGCCCCCAGCACGAGCACGCTCGCGACCATGAGGCCGACCGGGGAGCCGGCGTTGACCAACGCCAGGGCACGCCGACGCCCTGTCGACGGGACCTGGTGGCCGACCGCATCCGAGAACGGCGCCCACGCGCCGCCCGCGCTCGTGCCCGCGGCGATGACTCCCACCGCCAGCAGCAGTGGACCAGGGGCCGACGCGGTCATCGCCGCGCCGACCGCGAGCAGCAGGCAGCCCGCGACCACCGGTACGCGAGGCCCGAAGCGGGCCGCAAGGACCCCGGCGAGCACGGTGGCTACCAGGTAGCCGGCCTGCGCCGCGCTCGCGTAGAAGCCCAGCACGTCCAACGGCAGGGCGAACTCCTCCCTGAAGGTCGGCACGAAGAGCCCGTACGCCTGCCGGCCGATGCCGTACGTCGCCACCAGCGCCAGCAACCCCGCGCCCCCCACCCGGGAGGCCTGGCTGATGCCCACGACGACCCTTTCACGACGTTCGGCACGGTGGAGCCGGCGCCCCCGTCCTCCGCACCAGACGCCGGGGACGGCAGGGCCACCGGCGCATCGACGGCGCGCCACCCACCGGAGCGACCGACCAACGGCCACCTATCGTACGCACGGGCCCGGGTAGGTCGGCGGCGCGGCCACGCGCCCGACCCCGCCTGAGCCGTCGACGACGGCCGGCCGACCGGCCGCCGCGCGACCTCGCCCCGAGGTCGCTGACCGACCCGTGCAGCACGGCCACGGGCGGGCAGCACGAGGGCACCCGAGGGCACGAGCGAGCGGGCCGCGTGGGACCGGTAGGCATCGGAGAGCCGCACGGTCATCAGTGCGCTCCGAGGACGCATCATCCCCGACCAGCCCCTCCTGACGCCCGTAACCCGGTGGAAGGCCCGCGCCGGCCGCGCGAACGCGCGAAGGCCTGCCCCCGAGATCCGGACCCGCGAACGCGGACCAACGCGCCGCGTCGTGCCGCGATCGCGTCGTTGATGGCGCGGTCACGCTCCGAGGCCGTCGACGAGAGCCGGTCACCCTCGGTGGACGTCTTCCACTCTCGCGGCAGCCGGCGATCTCAGAGGGCTTGGTGGGGACGCTCACCTCCCTGGCGTAGTCCGGTGCGCCTCCTGGAGTTGACGCAGGGTGGTGAGGCCGAGCCCGATCGCAGCCGCGAGGTCGTCCTCACGGCCCGCCTGGATCAGGGCGTCCGCCTCCTCGCCGAGGTGGGCCTGCAGCGTGTCGCGAGCCTGCTCGAGCCGCCGCTGCTCCGCACCAAACGTTGGTCGCGCCGCCGTGCTGACCGCCCCGAGGAGTCGTGCAGCCGAGGGGTAGGCACCGAGCCGGGTGAGCAGCTCAACGAGGTTGCGCAGGGTGGTCCACTGGTGGGTGTCGTCGCCCAGTCGTTCCCAG
This sequence comes from Nitriliruptorales bacterium, assembly GCA_007133145.1. GTDB lineage: Bacteria > Actinomycetota > Nitriliruptoria > Euzebyales > Egibacteraceae > T1Sed10-49. Next base: position 3,117 of record SLNF01000129.1, on the reverse strand, counting down.
TGGCGGACCAGCCGCTCGAAGCCTGGCACGGCGTCGGTGGGATCAGCTGCGCGGGCCCGCAGCGAGCTGGCGGTCAACCGCGCGACGCCCGCGACCATCCGCCAACCGGCGCGGTCGGCCTCGCAGACCACGCGCTCGACGAGTTCGAGCGCCCTCTGCGGCTGCGAGTCGGCCAGCAGCTCGCCTTCGGTGAAGTCGCACCAGGCGGCCACCATCGGCATCCGGGCCGCCACGCCCTGCCGACGCACGGCGTCGATGACCTGCAGGCCCTCGTTGATCCGACCGGCGTAGCCGAGGGTCATGCCCTGGCTCATGCGGCTGTGCAGCTCCGTGAAGCGATCGTCGGCGCGTCGCGCCAGCCGTTCGGCCGCACGGAAGTGCTCGAGCGCAGCGTCAAACGCACCGCGGTAGAGGTGCAGGTCGCCGAGCGCCTCGTGGGCGTGTCGTGCGACCGGGTCGTCGGGGAGGTCGACGAGCAGGGCCTCGGCGCCGTCGAAGTCACCGCGGTGCAGACGCGTGAGGGCGACCACGGCCGCCACGGCCGGGCTCTCGGGGTGTTCGACCCGGTGGGCGAGCGGCAGGGTGGCCTCGGCCCACGCGCCCACGTCGGCGCGCAACCGGTGGTAGACGACCAGGCACGGTGCGACGGCGAGGCGCACAGCGGCGTCGGCGTCCTCGAGCTGCAGGGCGTGGCGGTGCGCTGCCTCGAGGTTGGACAGATGCGCGTCGAGCACCGCGGCCCAGGCGCCTTCGTCGGGGCCACGCAGGCCCTCGTCGATGCGCTCTGCGAGCCCGACGTGGTAGCGCACGAACCGCTCGACGGTCGCGGGGTAGGCGGCGGAGGCGGCGAGGCGCTCGGCCGCGAACGTGCGGACGGTCTCCAGCAGGCGGAAGCGCGCCGGCCCGTCGCCGACGACGCGGTGCAGCAGCGACCGGTCGACGAGGTCGATGATCCCTTCGGGCACGTCGGCGACCTCAACGACCGCGTCGGCCGCGCCGAGGTCGAAGTCCCCGACGAAGACCGACAGCTGCTCCAGCAGCGCCCGTCCGGCCTCGTCCAAGAGGTCGTAGGACCACGCCACGACCGCGTCGAGGGTCTCGTGCCGACCCGCCTCGCCCGAGTGCAGCAGCCGCAAGCGCTCGTCTAGGCGGGCGGACAGGTCGACGAGGCCGAGGCCACGCAGTCGTGCGGCTGCCATCTCGATCGCCAGCGGCAGTCGATCCAGCCGTTCGCATACCTCGCTCGCCAGCTCCTGCTGCTCGCGCGGGATCGGAGCACCGGCGTCACCCGCGCGCTCGAGGAAGAGTTCGACGGCTGCCTCGCTCTCCAGCGGTTCGACGGGCAGGACGACCTCCCCCGGGACGTCGAGGGGCTGTCGGCTCGTCACCAGCACCCGCAGCCCGTCCGCGACCCCGAGCAGCCGCACCGTGATCGACCGCACGGCCTCACGCACGTGTTCGGCGTCGTCGACGACCAGCAGCGCCCGCTTGCCGGCGAGGTAGTGCTCCAACGACCGGTCGAGTGGCGGGGTCGTGGGTGCGCCGACCGCCCGGGTGATGGCCGGCACGACCGACGCGTCGTCGCCGACGTCGCCGACGGTCGCGACCCAGGCGCCATCCTCAAGGCCATCCGCGGCCTGCCGCGCCGCCTGCAACGCCAGGGTTGTCTTGCCGACCCCGCCGGGGCCGACCAGCGTGACGAGCCGGCGGCTGCGGAGCACCCCGCCGAGCTCCTCGAGCTCTCGCTGACGCCCGACGACGCTGGACAGGCGGCCCGGCACCCGCGACCCGGCACGTCGCGGCGCCGGCGCCGGCGGGGCGGTCGAGAACACCCGGCGTTCGGCCTCGACGAACCGGGGTGACGGGTCGAGGCCGACCTGTGCGGTGTGCTCGCGGTAGCGGCGCGCCTCGGCCGTCGCCTCAGCCTGGCGTCCCTCGACGTGCAGGGCCCGCAGCAGGCCGATCCACGCCGCCTCTCGGAGCGGATCCTCGACGACCAGTTCCTTGTACGCCGCAGCCGCCTCCTCGTGCTCACCCGCCGCGAGCTCGAGGTCGGCGCGGCGAAGCCGTCCCTGGGCGTGGAGTTCGGCCAGCCTCGCCGCCTCGCCGGCGAAGTGCTCATGCTCGGCGAACTCGCCATAGGGGCGGCCACGCCACAGCGCGAGCGCCGCATCGATCTCCGCGACGGAGCCCGCCGAGCGCACGTCGCGTTCGAAGCGGTGCACGTCGAACCGTCCCGGCGGCACGGTCAGTGCGTAGCCAGGCGGCTGCCAGACGACCACGTCGTCTCCGAGCGCGCGCCGCAGCCGCGACACGTGGCTCTTCAGCGCGTTGTGCGCCCTCTCCGGTGGCTCGTCCCCCCACACCAGGGCGGCGAGCTCGGTGACCGGTACGGCCCGGCCCCGGGCGTGGACGAGTGCTGCCAGGAGTGCCCGCTGTGCGCGGCTTCCGAGGACGACGGGGCCGTCGGTGTCCCGTGCCTCGATGGGCCCCAGGACGAGCACGTCGAGCATCCCCTCAGCGTAGAGACGAGGGCAGCGCGGTGGCGAGGGCAGCGCGCGCCTGACGCGTTGCGCGCTGGTGACCCGACCGCAACCGGCCTGACCCCGCGCTGCAACCCCACCCGCCAAGGTCGATCTGACCTCGTCGCGCTACCCGCGGGGCCTGCGATGACCGCCACGACGCGCTCCACCCTCGGGACCGGCTGGAACCGCGAGCCGCGCCGCCCTCACCACCGACGCTACGACCAGGAGGAATCCATGACCGCCATGACCACGCTGACCGGCGAGACCATCCACCTCGACGGCAACCTCCACGCGCTCGCCGACGACCTCGCGGGCAGGGTGATCCGCGAGGGCGACAGCGACTACGATCAGGCCCGGGCCCTGTGGAACGGGATGACCCCGCGGAGCCCGGCTGCGATCGTGCGCTGCGCCACCACCGACGACGTCCGCACGGTGGTGCGGTTCGCCGCCGAGCACGACCTGCTGCTGGCGGTGCGCGGTGGCGGGCACAACGTGGCGGGCACGGCAGGCGTCGACGGCGGACTGGTGGTCGACCTGTCTGGCATGAACGCCGTCGAGGTCGATCCCGCAGCCCGGCGTGTGCGCGCCGGCG
>SLNF01000289.1 GCA_007133145.1 Nitriliruptorales bacterium | reverse complement strand
GCGACCGGCCGCGACAAGATCGTGAAGTTCGCCGGGCACTACCACGGCCACGCCGACGCGCTGCTCGCCGCCGCCGGCTCGGGCGTGGCCACCCTCGGCCTGCCCGACTCGCCGGGGGTCACCGCGGGCGCGACCGCCGACACCCTCGTCGTGCCGTGGAACGACCGCGGGGCCGTCGAGGCGGCCTTCGCCGAGCACGGCTCCGACATCGCCGTGCTCGCCTGCGAGCCGGTCGCGGCGAACATGGGCGTCGTGCCCCCCGCCGAGGGCTTCCTCGCGTTCCTCCGCGAGATCACCGCGCGCCACGGCGCGCTCCTGCTCTTCGACGAGGTCATGACCGGCTTCCGCGTCGCCCGCGGCGGCGCCGCGGAGGTCTACGGCGTCACCCCCGACCTCGTCGCCCTCGGCAAGGTCGTCGGCGGGGGCTTCCCGCTCGCGGCCTTCGGCGGCACGGCGGAGGTCATGGGCCACCTCGCGCCGGAGGGGCCCGTCTACCAGGCCGGGACGCTGTCGGGCAACCCCGTGGCCGTCGCCGCGGGCACCGCGCAGCTGCGCCTGCTCGACACCGGCGCCTACGGCCGTCTCGACACCCTCGCCGACCGCCTCGTCGCCGGGCTCGAGGGGGTCTTCGCCGAAGCCGGTGTGCCCGCGCAGCTGCCACGCTGCCGTTCGCTGTTCGGGATCTTCTTCGCCGAGGAGCCGGTGACCGACTACGCCGCGGCCAAGGCCGTCGACACCGGACGCTACGCGGCGCTGCACCGCGGCCTGCTCGCCCGCGGGCACTACCTGCCGCCGTCGGCCTACGAGGCGGTCTTCGTGAGCCTCGCCCACACGGCCGCGGAGATCGACAGCACCGTCGAGGCCGCGCGGGAGGTCGTCGCCGAGTGGTGAGCGGGGACGACCGCCGCGACGAGGGCGCCGCGGGAGGCCCGCCGGGCGACCCCGCCGACGCCGGGGCCGACGACCTCGCCGCCCCGGACGGTCAGCCCGACGTGGCGTCGCCGACCTCGGGCCCCACCCTCGTCATCGGGCTCCTCGCGACCGCGGTGGTCATCGCCGCGGCAGCGGCGGTCGCGCTCCTCGGCGACGGCGCCGACGACGGGGTCGACCCTGCGATCGCCGAGCTCGAGGAGCGCCCCACCCTCGGCGAGGCCGCCGGCTCCGAGCTCGACGAGCCGCTGCCCGACGTCGACCTCGAGCCCTTCGCCGACGGCCCCGAGGTCGCGCTCGGCGACTACGCTGGTGCGCCGCTCGTGCTGAACTTCTGGGCGACGTGGTGCCCGCCGTGCGTCGAGGAGATGCCCGACCTCGAGGAGGTCGCCGGCGACCTCGAGGGCGAGGTCGCCTTCCTCGGGGTCAACATCCAGGACGACCCCGACCGGGCCGCCGAGCTCGCCGCCGACCTCGGGGTCACCTACGACCTCGCGACCGACCGGCGCGGGGACCTCTTCGAGGCGATCGGCGGCTTCGGGATGCCGACGACGCTCTTCGTCGACGCTGCCGGCGACGTCGTCTACCGCCACACCGGCCCCGTCGACGCCGCCGGGCTGCGTGGGCTCGTCGCCGAGCACCTCGGCGTGGGGTGAGCCGGCGGCGGGCCCTCACCGTCGCCGGGCCCGAGCCACCCGCAAGGCTCCGGGGGAGGCGGCCTGGTCGGTCGTGCGCCGCCGTCGCGACCGGACGACCGGCGCGCTCCTGCCGCCGCAGCGCGCAGGGTGGCGTCGCGCACCGGGCCGACGTCGGGACCTTGGTCCCTGCTCGGGTTGGCGACCGGCCCCTCCCCTCGGTACGATCAGCCCCGCGGTGAGGGTTGGCAGCCCCGCCGGTGGGCGCGGCAGCGCAGCCTCGCTGCCGGACCCCGGCCGGGCCTGGCACGATCCCACCGGGCGTGCGTGAGGACGCCGAGACGAGGAGAGGGCAGGCGTTGGGCGTGGTGCGCGACTTCTTCGCAGCGCTGCCGGAGGTCTTCCAGGCGCTCTGGGAGTTCGGCGACGCCTGGCAGGGCGTGGCCGTGAGCGTCGGCAGCATCGTCCTCATCGCGGTGTTCGCCGCGGGGGCCTACCGCCTGCGCGGCGAGCTCGGATGGGTGGCGGCGTTCCTCGGCGCCTTCGCGGCGTTCGTCGGCGGCTTCTGGCTGTTCGGCATCCTGCCGTCGGCCTGGGTGTTCTTCGCCGACGGCGAGCGGCTCCTGCTCGAGGGGACCGTCATCCCCGGCGAGATCGTCGTCGGCGGCAACGTCGTCGTCGAGGACTTCTACAACGTCTTCCGTGACAGCGTCGTGATGGGCCTGACCTTCGTCACGATCGCCGCGATGGCCTTCCTCGCGGTGTGGATCCAGAAGCGCTTCCCGCGCGAGCTCGCTCCCGGCGAGCCCGAGCGCGCGAGCACGCACGCCAGCCAGTAGCGCCCAAGACCCGAGACCGGACCCCGAGACCGCAGCCAGAGGAACCATGCCGACGATCCCCTCACCGCCGGAGGCCAAGGCGAAGCTGCAGGACACCGTCGTCTGGAAGTCGATCTTCCGGCCCGGCTCGATCTACCGCAAGGGCTACCGCGACACCTCGCGGGACCGCGCGCTCGCGTCGATGAACAACCTGCTCTACCACCTCCACCCGGTGAAGGTGAAGCGGCACGGGCTCAAGCTCTCCTACACCTACTGCCTCGGTGGCCTGAGCTTCTTCCTCT
>SLNF01000041.1 GCA_007133145.1 Nitriliruptorales bacterium | reverse complement strand
GAGGGCCGTGCGGGCCATCTCCCGGAGGTAGAGCTGCACGTGGTCGTGCAGCGGCATCTCCTCGACGATCTGAGCCACGACGGCAGTCACCAGCCTTTCTGCGCGCACGCGCTCCCGAGCGGGGCCACCTGCCGCCGTCGGGAGGGCGCACCGACCCCGCGCACGGGGCTGCGGCGCCGCGCTACGCTCACGCTCAACCTCGGTCACCGATCATCGTCGGCCGGCCGCGCCATCGCCGCCGGCGGCGGGTGCCAGGCCAAGCGGAGGCAACGCTCCGCCCGACCGTGGCCGCACGGCCTAGAGTACGACGCCAGGCCCGCGAGTGGGGAGGCGATTTGCGATGGCGGGACGTCCGACCCTGCATGCGGGCACCGCCGGCCCTGTGTCGGCCATCGCAACGTCGGGTACGTAGGGGCGACGCCCGGGGCGGCAGGCACCGCCGAACGGTCCGCCCACGAGGAGGAGCGATGAGCGCAGCGCAGCAGGACGAGCAGGTCGCCCAGGAGGGCGTCGGCGCGGCGGCCAAGGCGGTGTCGGAGTCGGTCTCCGGTCTCGTGCGCGCCGAGATCGACCTCGCGAAGGCCGAGCTCACCGCCGGGGCGAAGGCCAAGGCCAGCGGCGTCGCCATGCTCGTCGTCACCGCCGTTCTCGCGTGGCTGGGCGTGCAGGGTCTGCTCATCGCGGCCGGCTTCGCCCTTGCCCTCGTCCTGCCGGGCTGGGCCGCCGCGCTCATCGTCGCCGGCGTGCTCCTGCTGCTCGGCGCGATCATCGCCCTCGTGGGGGTGCGGCAGCTGCGCAAGCCCTTCGGCCTCGACACGACGAAGGCCCAGGCCAGCGAGGACCAGGCGTGGGTGAGGGAGCGCCTCGACGCTCCGCAGACGACCGAGCAGATCCGAGAGGACGTGGCGTGGACGAAGCAGCGACTGACACGGCGATGAGCGACACGCCCCACGCGGCCGAGCGCGCGGCGGTCGTCGCCGCGCGCGAGCGCCTTGGTGCAGATCTCGAGCGACTCGACGGAGAGGTGCGATCCCAAGTGGCTGGAGGCGTGCAGAAGATCGTCTGGAAGGTCGGCGCGGCCGGCCTCGGCTTCGGTGCCGCACTCGTGGCCCGCAAGGGCCTCGAGGCCGCCTGGAAGGGCGCGACGAAGGACGCCCCGCCGGAGGACCCCGGGGACTCGACGAGCGGCTGGGGCGCGGCGGTGCTGTGGACGATCGCCACCGCGGTCGGCGTCGCCCTCGCCCAGCTCGTCGCCAGCCGCGGCGCCGACGCGGGCTGGCGCAAGATCGTCGGCGAGCCGCCCCCCGGACGGCCGGCCTGACCGGCTTCGACCCCGACGGTCCACAGGCCCTGGACCGCGGCGTGCCGAGCGCCGGACGGCAGCGCTAGGGTCGACGGGGGCGACCCCGCCGACCGGAGGCACCGTGAGCTGGCACGAGGGGCCGATGCTGGCCTTCGACACCGAGACGACGAGCCGTCGACCCCGCGAGGCGCGCATCGTGCAGGCCGCGGTCGCGCGCTGTGAGCCGCACCGCGCCAACGACGTCCGCACCTGGCTCATCGACCCCGGGGTGGAGATCCCCGAGGAGGCCGCGGCCATCCACGGGATCACGACCGAGATCGCCCGGCGTGACGGCGAGCGGCCGGAGGCAGCGCTCGGCGCGATCGCCGACGCCCTCGTGGCCGCGTGGCGCGAGGGCTGGCCGACGGTGGTGATGAACGCCCCGTACGACCTCACCGTCCTCGACGCCGAGCTCGCCCGCCACGGCCTCGACGACCTCGACGCCCGGCGCGGCACGGTCGAGATGCTCGTCGTCGATCCCCTTGTCCTCGACCGCCACCTCGACCGGTACCGCAAAGGCAAGAAGCGCCTCGAGGACCTCTGCAGGGTCTACGGCGTCGCCCTCGACGACGCGCACACCGCCGACGCCGACGCGCTCGCCACCGCGCGGGTGGCCTGGCGGCTGGCCGAGCGCTACCCCGACGAGCTCGGTGACCTCGCTGGGCTGCAGGAGCGTCAGGCGCAGTGGCACCACGCATGGGCCGAGGACTTCGAGGCCTACCTACGCGAGCACGTCGACCCGGCCGCGGTGATCGGCCGGTCCTGGCCCAGGCACACGCAGCCGGCCACCGACCCGCCCTGAGCCGTGACCCGTGGCGGGCGACCCGCCGCGGGTCGCGGCAGGCCCCGTGGTTGGCCGCGGTGCGCACGCTGGCGGCGCGGCTCAGAAGGCGTCGGTGTGCCCGCGGGCCCCGTTGGCCTCGTCGCGTTCGACCATCCACGACGCCGCGCCCTCGACGAGGGGGTGGAGCAACTCCCATGCCCCCACGCCACCGGCCCAGCCCGGGGGGTCGCCGAGCAGGCGCAGCGCCCCCGCGGGCGTGGGCGGCGTCTCGGGCGCGGGCACGCCGATGTCCTCGATGGGCGCATGCGCGCTCGTCCAGCGTGCGAGGTCGAGGCCCTCGGGATCGACCCCGGCGACGCGATCGCCGTGCGCGCGCCGTCGACGCGCCTCGGTGAGCTCGCCCAGGAGTCGCTCGCGTCCGCGGCCGCGCAGTTGCAGGAGCACGAACGGATCGTCCTCGAGGGCCTCGGCGAGCAGCGACCACAGCGCTGCGGCGTGCGCGCACGGCCAGACGGCGTCCCCGCAGTCGCAGATCACCGTGAGCTCGCTGCGCTCGGGGAAGACCCGCACCCCGGTGCGCGCGAGCTCGGCGTCGAGGCCGTCGGGGGCGTGACCGGCGAGCAGGCGCGCGGTGTGACGCACCCGGCCGGCGAGGACGTCGACGACCGTCTCCCACGCGGCGTCGTCGAGCACGGGGGTGCGCACGCTCACCGGCACGGGCGTGGCGCGGCTGTCCTGGACCCGTGCGCTGGCCTCCCCCGCGACGACGCGCAGGTCGCTGACGCGCGCAGCGCGGTGGAACTGCCGCCCCTGATGCAGCCGCCGCGCGACCTGCGGATCGGCGGCTTCGACGAGGCCCCACCAGGCCTCCCGCCAGTCCATGCCGCTCACCGCCCCATCGCTCAGCTCGCCTCCTCGAAGGCCGTGTCGTTCCAGCGCTCCTCATCGAGCTCCGTGATCTGGGCGTCGGCGCCGAGGGCGACGAGCTCGGCGAGCTCCTCGTCACCGAGCTCGGTGATCCACGCCTCACCCGCACCGACGACCGAGGAGGCGAGCGAGCGCTTCTGCTCGAGCAGGTCGGCGACGCGCTCCTCGACGGTGCCGGCGGTGATGAGCTTGTGCACCTCGACGGTGCGCCGCTGGCCGATGCGGTGCGCGCGGTCGGTGGCCTGGTCCTCGACCGCCGGGTTCCACCAGCGGTCGTAGTGCACGACCTGCGTCGCGGCGGTGAGGTTGAGCCCGGTGCCGCCGGCCCGCAGGCTCACGACGAGCACCGGCGTCGGCGGCGCGTCGCCCTCGCCCTGGAACGCCGCGACGATGCGGTCGCGGGCGCCGGCGTTCACCCCGCCGTGGAGCAGCGGCACGTCGACGTCGAGGTCGGCGGAGAGCTGGCGGACCAGACGGCGCCCCATGGCGACGTACTGGGTGAAGATGAGGACCTGCTCGCCGCCGTCGACCGCGTCGGCGACGAGGTCACGACACGTCGCGAGCTTGCCCGAGCGCCCCGCGAGCTCGGCGGTCTCGGGCTCGTCGTTGGCCTGGGCGGGGTGGTTGCAGATCTGCTTGAGGCGGGTCAGCAGCGCGAGGACGCGCCCGCGGCGCTCCATGTCCGAGGCCTCGGCGAGCCCGCGCTCGAGGACCTCGGTGGCAGCCTCCTCGTAGAGCGCGGCCTGCTCGGGGGTGAGCGGGCAGACCGCGGTGCGCTCGATCTTCTCGGGAAGGTCGTCGATGACCGCAGGGTCGGTCTTCTCGCGTCGCAGGACGAAGGGAGCGACGAAGCGCCGCAACCGCAGCGCCGTCGCAGGATCGCGGCGCTTCTCGATGGGGGTGACGAAGCGCCGCCCGAACGCCGCGCGCGTGCCCAGCAGTCCGGGGTTGCAGACGTCCATGAGCGACCATAGCTCGGCGAGCCGGTTCTCGAGCGGCGTGCCGGTCAGCGCCACGGCGTGGGCGGCCTCGAGTCGGCGCACCGCGCGGGCCCCGGCCGTCGTCGGGTTCTTCACGTGCTGCGCCTCGTCGAGGGTGAGCACGTCCCACCCCACCCCGGCGAGGAGGTCGGCGTCGCGCCGCAGCGTCCCGTAGGTCGTGAGCCACACCCCGCGTGGGGCCGGCGGCAGCTCGGTGGGCCGTTCCGGTCCGTGGTGGCGCGTGACCTCGAGGGAGGGCGCGAACCGTCGGATCTCCCGCTCCCAGTTGCCGACGACCGAGGTGGGGCAGACGACGAGGTGGGGGCCCTCGCCTCCTCGCGCGAGGAGGTAGCCGATGAGCTGGATGGTCTTGCCGAGGCCCATGTCGTCGGCGAGCACGGCACCGAGGCCGAGGGCGCCCATGCCGGCGAGCCAGCCGACCCCACGTTGCTGGTAGGGGCGGAGCTCCCCCTCGAAGCCGTCGGGCCGCTGGGCAGCCGGGGGTACGTCGGCGGCGCCGCGCAAGCGCTCGAGGAGGTCGGCCACCGCCCCGTCGGCGACGACGTCGGCCTCGGCGGCCGACCCGGTCGGTCCGTCCCAGCCGGCGGGCTGCGTGCCCGCGAGGGCGAGCCCGAGTCCCTCGGCGAAGCTCACGCTGCCCGGGGCACCGAGGCTGCGCAGTCGCTCGGCGTCAGCGGGGTCGATGCGCACCCAGCGACCTCGCCAGAACACGAGCGGGTCGGTGCTGGCGAGCAGGCCGGCGACCTCGTCGTCGCTCAGGGTGTCCTCGCCGAGGGCGACCTCCCAGGAGAAGGGCACCTCGCCGCGTTCGACCCCGCTGACGGACTCGGCCCCGTCGTCGGTGGCCGCGCCGACCCGCAGACGGATGCGAAGATCGTCGGCGGCGAGGTCCTCGGGCAGGCGCACGACGACGCCCGCGCCGTCGAGGAGGGGCGCAACCTCGCTGAGGAAGCCCCAGGCCTGCTCGACCGACAGCGGCACTGCCTCGGGCACCGCCTCGGAGAGGGCCTCCTCCATCGGGGCGAAGAGCCGCGCACAGCGACCGAGGCCCGCGAGCAGTGCCTCCTGGCGTGCGGCCACGGCGCTGTCGCCCTCGGGGTCGCCGGCCCAGACCTCCTCGGCGGGCAGCAGTGCCCCGGTCTCGGTGCGCACCCCGAGCTCGAGGCGCCAGTCGCCGTCGGAGTCGGGCGGGGCGACGAGGCGCACCTCGGTGAGCCCTCCGGCCTCGGCGTCGACGGCGGCGTGCCAGCCGGCGATGCCGGCGGCGAGGTCGGCGGCGCCTTCGCGCAGCGGCACCGACGGGTCGGCGGTGTCGCGCAGACCCTCCTCCCATCGGGCGGTCCACGGCAGCAGCCGCGCCCGCGGACGGCCTTCCCTGGGATCGGCGTTCCCGCGGCGCGCGGCGAGGTCGGCGAGGGCGTCGAGCGCGGCGGCGAGGAGGTCCTCGGGCCCCCAGACGCGCTCGGCGTCGGCCGGGCTCGGCACCGCGTGCGCGGCGGGTGGCATCGCCGCGGCGAGGAGGGCGAGGGTCTCGAGCGAGGCGGGGTCGCCGGTCGCGTGGGCCCGCCAGACCCCGAAGGCCCCGCCGTCGTCGTCGACGGTCATCGACGGGACGATGCGCTGCTCGACGACGAGCCGCCAAGCCACCCGGAAGGCCAGCGCCCACACCCGCACGCTGTCGCTGGGCCGCTCACGACCAGCGTGCTCGGGCCCGCGGGGCTCGCGCAGGTCGAGCAACGCCGGCAGTGCCCGCTCGAGCGGCACGGCGACGACGGGGGTCTCCTCACGGACCGGGCGGTGCCCGTCGGGCCGGTACAGCACCGCGGTGGCCGGGGCACCATCGAGCCCGAGTCGTGCCGCGGCCTCGACCGGCGCGGCCCCGCCCGGCCGCTCGAGGGTGTAGAGCGCCATCCGGCCCCTGGCCGGCACGGCCACGTCGGGCAGGAAGGTCAGGTGCGGCTCGGCGTGCATCGTCCCCTGCGGTGCCGACGGTCAGTGCGCGGACCCGACCACGCTACCCGCCGCTGCTCGGCGTCGCCGTCGACGATGCCACCACGCGCGTCCGCTCGCCCACGGGTGGGGCGCTCAGCCGCGTTCACCCCTCGAGCTCGGTGAGGAGGTCGCGAACGGCCTGGACCGGCACGCTGTCGCCCTCGGCCTGGGCGAGCAGGTCACGCAACCGGGCGGCGAGCGCGGCGGACTCCGGCGCCCTGGGGGCGAGCTCGGCGACGACCTCGGCACGGCGCCGCCGCGGCGTCGGCGGCTCCTCACGCGGGGCCTCGTCGAACAAGGGTGGCTGTCCCGGCCCCTCGCCACGCCCCTCGAAGGCCTCCGGGGTCGTGCCGGCCAGGGCCGCGGCCCACCATGTCAGGCCGCGGTCCCACGAGGCACCGGCGGGGCGACGCTGCGGCACGCGGCCGCCGAAGGCGACGTCGGCGATGACGCCGACGAGCACGTCTCGGGTGAAGGGATCGTCCTCGAAACGGGCACGGAGGTCGTCGACGAAACCCGGGCTCGGCGGGCCGCCGGTGAGCTGTGCGGCGACGGCGTTGAGCACCGGGCGGGAGCGCTGCAACCACGCCCAGGCATGGGCGGGCGGTCGCGGCACGCGACGCCGGACGGCCTCGCTCTCGGGCATGGTCGCTCCTCTGCTCGCCGGCGCGTCGTGCGCCTCACCCCTCACCCTCCCAGGGTCGGACGAGGCCCCGGGGAAATCAAGCACCCGCCCCGACGGCGCTCAGCCGAGAACCCGGCGCCGGAAGCCCCGGACACCGAGCCAGGTCGCCGCCGACGTGGCCACGACGAGGGCGCTGAAGATCGCGAGCGGTGGCATGTGCGGCACGTCGGTGGTCAACGCGAAGCGGAACCCCTCGGCGATGTAGACGAGCGGGTTGACGAGGAGCGCGATCTGCAGCCAGGGGATCACGCTGAGCTCGGCCCACGGGAAGTACGTCGCGCCGAGGAAGGTCACCGGGAGGATGATGACGCTGAACATCAGGGGGACGTTGTCGGGTTCGATGAAGGTCCCCAGGACGAGTCCGAGTGCCGAGGCGAGCACCGGCGCGAGCAGCAGGACCGCGACGAGCGCCGGCCAGGTGATGTCGAGGGCGATCGGCTCGGCGGGCACGAGCGCGACGATCGGCACGACGATCGCCGCGGCGAGCAGCCCCTGCAGGGCTCCGGCGACGATCTTCTCCACCGCCACCGCCCAGACCGGCAGCGGAGCCATCACGCGGTCCTCGATCTCGCGGGTGTAGCCGAACTCCTGCACGAGCGGCAGGGCGACCGACTGCACGCCCTTGATGAGGATGGCGATGGCGAGCACCCCCGGCACGAGCACGTCGGTGAACGAGCCCTGCCCGCCGTCGCCGCCGAGGTCCCGGCCGATCGAGGGCAGGACGTAGGTGAAGACGAAGACGAGCAACAGCGGTTGGCTGACGGTGCGTACGAGGAAGCGTCCGAGTTCCTTGGTGAGGACCCGGAGGTCGCGCAGCAGGAGCCCGCCGAAGGCGGCGAGGGGCTGGGCGGCGTCGGCGGGTCCGGCCATCGGCTCCGCGAGGGTCGCGCCGGACGGCGTCGCGCGCTCAGTCACGCAGCTCCCTTCCGGTCAGGGCGATGAAGACCGACTCGAGCGACGGTGCGCGGTGCCCGGCGCCGCGGTCGCCCTCGACGGAGGCCTTGAGCGCAGCGGGCGTGCCGACGGTGAGCAGCCGCCCGTGGTCCATGATCGCGACCCGGTCGCAGAGCCGCTCGGCCTCCTCCATGTAGTGCGTCGTGATGACGATGGTCTCGCCCTCGTCGTGGAGCTCGACGAGGAGGTCCCACAGGGCGATGCGGCTCTGCGGGTCGAGCCCGGTGGTGGGCTCGTCGAGGAAGAGCACGGCGGGCCGGTGCAGCAACGCCCGGGCGACCATGAGGCGCTGGGCCATGCCGCCCGACAGCGCGGCGGGCCGCTGACGTGCCTTCTCGGTCAGCCGGAAGCGCTCGAGCAGATCGTCCGCCCGCGCACGTGACGCCCTTGCGGTGAGGCCGAAGTACCGGCCGTGGTAGTAGAGGTTCTCCCGGACGTCGAGGCTGCGGTCGAGCGTGTTCGTCTGGGGGACGACGCCGATGTGCCGCTTGGCCCGGGCCGGCTCGGCGACGACGTCGACGCCACGGACCGTCGCGCTGCCCGACGTCGGCACCACCCGGGTGGTGAGCATGCCGATGGTCGTCGTCTTGCCGGCGCCGTTGGGACCGAGCAGCCCGAAGATCTCGCCGGCGCCGACGGTGAGGTCGAGGTCGGCGACCGCGGTGAGACCACCGGGGTAGGTCTTGGCGAGCGCCGCGGTGCGCACCGCGGGGGCGTCCCGGCGGTCCGCGTCGGCGCCCTGCGCGGCGGGCACGACGTGGGTCAACGGTCACTCCGGATTCGGGTCGCGGTGGGCGGGGTGGCCCCCCGGGGGTGTCTACCCGCGCTCGCACGGCTCGACACCGCCACGGCCGCGCTGCGGCGCCCGCGACCCGCGCCCGCAGGACCTCAGCCGGTGGGCGCCGGCGTCGTCGGCATGAACGCCGGCCGTGCCGCCTCGAACGCCTCGATCTCGTCGTCGTGCTCGAGGGTGAGGCCGATGGGGTCGAGGCCGTGGACGAGCATGTGCTTGGTGTGGCCGTCGATGTCGAAGCGGGCGAGCACCCGTCCGGCCACGACGAGCTGCTCGGGCAGGTCGATGCGCACCGGGGCGGCGGGGTCCTCGAGCGCCATCGCCACGAGCTCCTCGACCGCCGAGGCCTCGAGCGGCACGGTGAGCAGGCCGATCTTCGCGCAGTTCGTCTTGAAGATGTCGGCGAAGCTCGGGGCGATGATCGCATCGAAGCCGTACTGCTGCAGGCCCCACGGGGCGTGCTCGCGGCTCGAGCCGCAGCCGAAGTTCGGCCCGGTCACGAGGACGTTGCCGCCGGCGTAGCGCGCGTCGTTGAGGACGAAGTCGGGGTCGGCGCGCCAGTCGTCGAAGAGGAAGTCGCCGAAGCCGGTGCGCTCGATGCGCTTGAGGTGCTGCTTCGGCATGATCTGGTCGGTGTCGATGTCGGCCTGCCACAGCGGCACCATCGTGCCGCTCACGACCGTGACGGGGTCCATCAGCGGTTCACCTCCGCGGCGTCGGCCATGCGGGCGTCCTCCCGGATGTCGACGAAGTGGCCGTGGATCGCCGCGGCGGCGGCCATGACCGGCGAGACGAGGTGGCTGCGCCCGCCGCGTCCCTGCCGGCCCTCGAAGTTGCGGTTCGACGTCGAGGCGCAGCGCTCCCCCGGCAGGAGGATGTCGGGGTTCATCCCCAGGCACATCGAGCAGCCGGCCTCGCGCCACTCGAACCCGGCGTCCTTGAAGACGACGTCGAGCCCTTCGGACTCGGCCTGGAGCTTCACCATCGTCGAGCCGGGCACGACCATCGCGCGGATGCCCTCGGCCACCCTGCGGTCGCGCACGACCGCGGCGGCGGCCCGGAGGTCCTCGATGCGGGCGTTCGTGCAGGAGCCGAGGAAGACGCGGTCGAGCGGCAGTTCGGTGATCGCCTCCCCGCCCTCGAGGCCCATGTAGGACAGGGCCCGGCGCGCCTGGTCGGGGTCGGCGGTGTCCTCGGCGGCGGGCACCCGGCCGGTGACCGGCACGCTCATCGCCGGGGTCGTGCCCCAGGTCACCGTCGGCTCGAGCGTCGCGGCGTCGATGTGGTGGTGGCCGTCGAAGTGCGCGTCGGGGTCGCTGGGCAGCTCGCGCCAGGAGTCGAGCGCGGCCTCCCAGTCCTTGCCGACCGGCGCGTGCGGGCGCCCTTCGAGGTAGGCGAAGGTCGTGTCGTCGGGGGCGATCATGCCGGCGCGGGCCCCGCCCTCGATCGACATGTTGCAGATCGTCATCCGGCCCTCCATCGACAGCGACCGGATCGTCGAGCCGCGGTACTCGTAGACCGAGCCGACGCCGCCCTCGACGCCGAGGTCGGCGATGATGCGGAGCATGACGTCCTTCGCCGTCGTGCCGAAGGGCAGGTCACCGTCGACGTCGATCGCGTAGGTCCTCGGCTTGGCCTGCTGCAGGGTCTGCGTCGCGAGGACGTGCTCGACCTCGGAGGTGCCGATGCCGAAGGCGAGCGCACCGAAGGCCCCGTGGGTCGAGGTGTGGCTGTCACCGCAGACCACCGTCGTGCCCGGCTGGGTCACGCCGAGCTCGGGGCCGATCATGTGGACGATGCCCTGCCGGTCCGAGCGCGTCGAGAAGAGGCGGATGCCGTACTCCGCGCAGTTGGCCTCGAGCGTGGCGATCTGCTTGGCCGAGAGCTCGTCCTCGATCGGGAGGCTGCGGTCGGTCGTCGGCACGTTGTGGTCGACGGTGGCGAGGGTGAGGTCGGGGCGACGGACGCCGCGGCCGGCCAGGCGCAGGCCCTCGAAGGCCTGCGGGCTCGTGACCTCGTGGATGAGGTGGAGGTCGATGTAGAGCAGGTCGGGCTCGCCGGCGGGGGACCGCACGACGTGGCGGTCCCACACCTTCTCCATGAGCGTTCGGGGCGCATCGGACATCGGGGGCTCGCTCCTGACTCGCGTGGCTCGGGTCGTCGCGCGTGCGTGCGGGCTCGGGCGCGACG
>SLNF01000196.1 GCA_007133145.1 Nitriliruptorales bacterium | reverse complement strand
GCTGGTTGCGGGTCCCGCGCGGAGCGGCCTAGGCTCACGCTCACCGCTCGGTCCGATCCCGTCTGCGACCGCACCCGTGCCAACGGAGGGCCTCGACCCTGATGACTGCGATCCTCGTGCTCTGCCTGCTCGCCTGCACGCTCTGGGTGCTCTCCACCCTCGGGCGTCGCGCTTCCGGCGACCCGCAGCACACCGTCGACGGCTTCCACCGTGCGCTGTCAGCGCTCGACCCGTCACCGCGCCGACCGGCGCGCCGGCGCTGACACGCCGATGCCCCGCGGGTTCGCGATCGACCTCGGCACGGCGAACACCCTCGTCTGGGAGCAGGGCCGGGGGATCGTCCTCAACGAGCCGACGGTCATCGCGGTCAACCAGCGCTCCGGCGATGTCCTCGCGATGGGCCGGGAGGCCTACGCGATGATCGGTCGCACGCCCGGGCACATCGTCGCCGAGCGACCGTTGCGCGGCGGTGCGGTCACCGACTTCGAGGCGACGGCCAAGCTCATTGCCCTCGTGCTCAAGAAGGTCGGCGGCGGGCGGCTCTCCCGCAAGCCGCGCGTCCTCGTCTGCGTGCCGACGGCGACGACGAACGTCGAGCGGCGCGCCGTCGAGGAAGCCACCGAGCGCGCCGGTGCGGGCGAGGCGCACCTCATGGAGGAACCGATGGCCGCGGCGATCGGTGCGGGTCTACCCGTCCAGGAGCCGCTCGGCACGATGGTCATCGACATCGGGGGCGGCACCTCCGAGGTCGCGGTCATCGCCCTCGGGGGCATCGTCGCCTCGAAGGGGATCAAGGTCGGAGGCTTCGACCTCGACGCCTCCATCCAGCGACACGTTCGCGACAAGTACGCCGTGGCCATCGGCGACCGCACCGCCGAGGAGGTCAAGCTCGCGATCGGCTCGGCGTCGCCTCAGCGCGAGGCCCTCCAGGCGGAGGTCCGAGGGCGCGAGCTCTCGACCGGGCTGCCGAAGGAGGTCATCGTCGGGGCGGCGGAGATCCGCGAGGCCATCGAGGACAACGTCGCGGCGATCGTCGCCACCATCCTCGACGCCCTCGGCGAGTGCCCGCCCGAGCTCACCGAGGACATCATCGACAAGGGCGTGTGGCTCGTCGGCGGCGGCTCGCTGCTGCAGGGCCTCGACCGCCGGATCGAGCGTGAGTCCCAGGTCGCGGTCAACCACGTCGAGCTGCCGCTCGAATCGGTCGCCACCGGGGCCGGCACGGTCATCGAGACCTACCACGACCTCTCGCAGTTCTTCGACGGCTAGCCCCCCGCCGCTGCCGAGCGGCCGACGCATGGGCACGTAGACTGGCGTGTCCACGCGATGACGGAGGCGCTGCGTTGTTGAGTCCGGAGGAGATCGCCGACCGGCAGTTCCTCGTCTCCATCCGCGGCTACGATCGCGCCGAGGTCCACGCCTTCCTCAGCGAGGTGGCCGAGACCGTCGAAGGACTCCAGCAGCGCCGCGACGAGCTCGAGCGTGCGATCACCGCGGCGTCGACGCAGGCGGCGGCAGAGGCGCACGACGCCGCTGACGCCCCGCCGGACTTCGGCGCCGTCGGCGAGGAGACCAAGCGCGTCCTCGAGGCCGCCGCCCACGCGGGCGAGGAGATTCGACGCAAGGCGCGCCAGGAGGCTGATCGCGAGCTGCAGGCCGCCCGACGGGACGCCGCCCGCGTGATCGCCGAGGCCGAGCGTCGCCGGGAGCGCATCGAGAGCGCGATCACGACGCTCGAGGAGCGCCGCAGCGCCCTCTCAGGCGAGTTGCGCAACGTCGCCTCGTCGGTCGACCGGATCATCGAGAGCCTCGCCGGCGACGACGAGGTCCCTTCGGTGCGCGAGGCGCTGGCCGCCGCCGCCGCGAAGGCGCACCGGGCAGGCGAGTCGGGCGGCGCCGAGCCTCCACGCGAAGGAGTGCCCGACCCCACCTCGGAGAGGTCCGTGGCCGGCTCGGCCTCCGCTCCCGAGGCCGACGCCGAGCGGCGGTCCCAGCCCCGGACCAAGCGCGCGTCCCGCCTGACGGAAACCGAACCCGAGCCACGCCGGGAGGAGGCCGGGCCCCGCGACCGTGCCACACCCCCTGTCGACGGTCCCGGTGACGTGGACCCAGCGCTGTCGGAGGAGGAGCCCCGGGGCACGATTGCCGAGCTGGGCAGCGCCCCCGCCGAGTCCGTTGACGCCACGCCGGTCGAGACTGCGCACGACGTCCCCGCCACCGCCGCCGTCGCCGACGCCACGGCCGCACGACGCGAGGCGGCTGAGCCACCGCCTCCGACGCCGGCCCCGGCTGAGAAGGCAGAGCCTGCTGAGGCGGAGGAGGCTGCCCCCGCGGAGGAGGCTGCCCCCGCGGAGGAGCCGGTGGTGGCGGAGGAGCCTGCCCCTGCGGAGGAGGCTGCCCCCGCGGAGGAGGCTGCCCCCGCGGAGGAGCCGGTGGTGGCGGAGGAGCCTGCCCCTGCGGAGGAGGCTGCCCCTGCGGAGGAGCCGGTGGTGGCGGAGAAGGCTGCCCCTGCGGAGGAGGCGGTGGTGGGGGAGGAGCCTGCCCCCGTCGAGGAGCCTGCCCCGGCGGAGAAGGCTGCCCCTGCGGAGGAGCCTGCGCCCGTGGAGGAGGATGCAGCGGAGGAGCCGGTCGCCGAGCAGGCGACGCCGACCTCGCTGCGGGCCGGTGCCCTCGAGCCCCTGCACCCCAAGATGGTGCGGCGCCTCAAG
>SLNF01000052.1 GCA_007133145.1 Nitriliruptorales bacterium | reverse complement strand
TGACCGCGAGGGTGGCCTGCGCGGCCGGCGCGGCGCTGTAGAGGGGGTAGAGCCGCGCGACGAGGAAGACCCCGGCGGTGACCATCGTCGCGGCGTGGATGAGCGCGGAGACCGGCGTCGGGCCGGCCATCGCGTCGGGCAGCCAGGTGTGCAGCGGGAACTGCGCGGACTTGCCGACGACGCCGAGGACGAAGGCGATGAGCGCGAACGACAGCATCCCTGTCTCGAGGGGTGCGCCGCCGGCCTGCACGCCGTCGCCGACCATCGTCGTGATCGCGGCGATGTCGAAGGTCCCGAACTGGGCCCACAGGGCGACGACGCCGACGACGAGGCCGACGTCACCGAGCTTCGTCGTGAGGAAGGCCTTGATCGCCGCGTCGGAGTTCGCCTTGACCTCCCACCAGAAGCCGATGAGCAGGAAGCTGCTCACGCCGACGAGCTCCCAGCCCACGAGCAGGAGCATGAGGTTGTCGGCGACGACGAGCAGGAGCATCGCGGCACTGAAGAAGCTCAGCACCGCGTAGTACCACGTGAAGCGCTCGTCGCCGTGGAGGTAGCCGAGGCTGTAGACGTGGACCATGAGGCTCACGAAAGTGACGAGGAGGAACATCATCACCGTGAGCCCGTCGATGCGGATGCCCGCGAAGAGGCTGTCGCCGGCGCCGATGGGGGCGAGCTCGACCCGCGCGGTGTGGAGGAAGGCCTCCCCCACCCCCGAGGTCGTCGCGGCGACGTTCGCGCCGAAGACCTCGACGGCGAGGACGAGCGAGAGCACGAACGCGCTCGCGAGGCTGAGGATGCCGATCTCGGCGCCGCCGACGGGCATCTTGCGGCCGAGCGCGGCGATGACGACCGCCGAGGCGGCGGGCAGCGCCGGGATGAGCCAGGCGACCGAGCTCACCGTGCGCACCTGCCTGCGTGGGGGTCGGCCATGGCTCAGTACCTCATGAGGTCGGCGTCGTCGATGTTCACCGACGCGCGATTGCGGTAGATGAGCATGATGATCGCGAGGCCCACGCCGATCTCGGCCGCGCCGATCGCCATGACGAAGAGGGCGAAGACCTGGCCGGTGAGCAGCGCGTCGCCGGCGATCGCCCAGAACGTCACGAGGTTGACGGTGACCGCGGCGAGCATGAGCTCGATCGACATGAGCACGAGCACGGCGTGGCGGCGGCTGAGCAGCCCGTAGACGCCGACGCTGAAGAGCAGCGCGGCGAAGGTCAGCGGGTAGACCGCGGCCACTACGCCGACACCTCCCGCTCGTCGGGTGCGGGTTCGGGCTGGCGCTGTGGCCAGCTCGAGGAGTCGGGCGGCGAGGCCTCCGCGGCCTCCGGCTCGTCGGGGTCGGGCTCGGGCAGCGGGCCCTCGCCCTCCTCGCGGCGGGCGATGACGACCGCGCCGATGAGCGCGAGGGTGAGCAGGAAGCCGAGCGTCATGAACGGCAGCGCCCAGGCGACGTAGAGGACCTCGCCGAGCGCCGCCGGGGTGACGTGCTCGAGCTCGATGGTCTCACCGCCGAAGGACGTCGCGATGAGCGCGACGAGCCCGACGAAGACCGCGAGGGCCACGGCGAGCGGCAGGGCCCGGCCGAGCTCGTTGGCCTGCCCGGTCGGCCCGATCGGCGCGCGGGTGAGCATGAGCCCGAAGAGCAGGAGGACGACGACCGCGCCGACGTAGACGAGCACCTGCGCCCAGGCGACGAACTCCGCGCCGAGCACGAGGAAGACCCCGGCGACGGCGAGGAGCGTGACGACGAGGTAGAGGGCGGAGTGCACGACGTTGCGGGAGGTCACGACGAGCAGCGCCGCGGCCCCGCCGACGACCCCGGTCGCGAGCATGACGATCTCGGGGACGCTCATTGCCCGCCTTCCTCCTCGCGCTCGCGGCGCTTCTGGGCCTTGACGAAGGCGGCCTTGGCCTTGGCCCGCGCCGCCCGCTCCGGCGTCCCCTCGGCGACGAGCCGCGCGAACAGCTCCTCGTCGATCTGCGGCCCCTGCGCCTCGGCCTCACCGGCCTTCGCCTCGCCCTGCGCGGGCGCGGTCGGCGCACCGCCCTCGGCGGCGCGCTGCTTCTGGGCCTTGACGAAGGCGGCCTTGGCCTTGGCCCGCGCCGCCCGCTCCGGCGTCCCCTCGGCGACGAGCCGCGCGAACAGCTCCTCGTCGATCTGCGGCCCCTGCGCCTCGGCCGCGGCACCACCCTCGGCGACCGACTTCGCCTTCGCGGCGGCCTCCTCGGCCTCCTTGCGCGCCGCGGCGATGCCCGCCTCGATCTCGGCCGGCGGCACGGCGCCCTCCTCGAGCGGCGGCGGCGGCGGGACGGTGTCCATCCACGCGCGGAGCCGGTCCTTCTCGTGGGTGAGCTCGCGGATGTCGACCTCGGCGTACTCGAACTCCGGGGACCAGAACAGCGCGTCGAACGGGCAGACCTCGACGCAGATCCCGCAGTACATGCAGAGGGCGAAGTCGATCGCGAAGCGGTCGAGGACGTTGCGCGTGCGGGTGCGCCCACCCTCGACGGGCACGGTCTCCTTCGAGGAGTCGATGTAGATGCACCAGTCCGGGCACTCCTTGGCGCAGAGCATGCAGACGGTGCAGTTCTCCTCCATGAGCGCGATGACCCCGCGGGTGCGCGGCGGCAGCTCGGGCTTGACGTGGGGGTACTGCGCGGTCGTCGCCGGCGAGAGCATCGTCTTGAGCGTGACGCGGAGGCCCTTGAGGAGGCCGCTGCCCGGCAGGGAGGGGGCTGCCATCTAGAACCACACCTTTGCGGTGGCGACGAGGACGACGTTGAGCAGGCCGAGGGGGATGAGCACCGACCAGGACAGGCGCTGGAGCTGGTCCTCGCGCATGCGCGGGAAGGTCGCCCGCAGCCAGACCATGATCGCCGAGAGCACGAGGATCTTCGCGAAGGTGATGACGAAGCCGAGGACCATGCCCGCCGCCCCCTCCGGAAGCCCCACGCCGGGCCAGGGGTACCAGCCTCCGAGGAAGAGCACCGTCGCGAGCGCCGAGAGGATGACCATCCCCGCGTACTCCGAGAGCATGAAGAAGGCGTAGCGCATCCCCGTGTACTCGGTCATGTGCCCGGCGATGAGCTCGGAGTCGGCGATCGGCATGTCGAACGGGGGACGGGACAGCTCGGCGAGCGCGGCGACGAAGAAGAGGCCGAGGCCGATGATGTGCGGGACGCCGTAGATCATCGGCACGCCGAAGAGCGTGAAGCCGTGTTGCGCCTCGACGATGCCGGGCAGCGACAGCGTGCCGGCCTGGATGACGATCGCGGCGGCGGCCAGCACGAGGGGGAGCTCGTAGCTGATGAGTTGTGCGGCACCGCGCAGCCCGCCCATGAGGCTGAACTTGTTCGCGCTCGACCAGCCGGCCATGAGCGTGCCGAGGACGGTGACCCCGCTCGCAGCGAGGGCGAAGAAGATGCCGGCGTCGAGGTCGGTGAGCCACAGCCCCGGGCCGAAGGGCAGGACGGCGATGATGACGACGCCCGGCACGACGGCGACGGCCGGCGCGAGGGCGAAGACCCACCGGTCGGCCGCGGTCGGGATGATGTCCTCCTTCTGGAGGAACTTCAGCCCGTCGGCGGGCAGCTGCCCGATGCCGTGCCAGATCGCCTCCATCGGCCCGAGCCGGTCCTGCATGTGGGCGAGGACCTTGTGCTCGAGGTAGCCGACGACGAGCGCGCCGATGAGGAAGAGCAGGACCGCGGCGAGCGCCTGCAGGAGCAGGGCCAGCCACAGCGGCTCGAGGGCGAAGACCGAGGTCGCCACGTCAGCGGTCCACGTCGCCGACGACGAAGTACACGCTGCCGAGGATCGCGATCATGTCCGACAGCAGGCTGCCCTCCAGCAGCTCGGGCACCATCTGGATGTTGGAGAACGACGGGGTGCGCATGCGCATGCGCCAGGGCGTCTTGCCGCCGTCGCTCACGAGGTAGTAGCCGCCCTGCCCGAGCGGGTTCTCGGTACGCACGTAGACCGCGCCCTTCGGCGCCTTCACGGTCTTGGGCATCTTGAGGTTGACCGGCCCGCCCGGCAGGCCCTCGTGGACCTGCTCGATGAGGTCGAGGCTGGCGTCGATGCGGTCGAGCAGGACGACGAAGCGGTCGTAGCTGTCGCCGTTCGTGCCGACGGGGACGCTGACGTCGAGCTGGTCGTAGACGCAGTACGGCTCGGTGAGCCTGGTGTCCTCGGCGACGCCGGTGGCGTGCAGCGTCGGACCGGTCACCCCGTAGTCGATGGCGACGTCGGGGGCGAGCGCGCCGACGCCCTTCGTGCGCGCGTGGAAGATCTCGTTGCCGAGGAGCAGTTGGCGGTACTCGTCGTTGCGCGAGCGCATCGTCTGCGCCATCTGCCGGCTCGCGTCGAGGAAGCCGCGCGGCAGGTCCTCCTTGAGGCCGCCGACGCGGCAGTAGGTGAAGTGCAGCCGTCCGCCGGTGGCCGACTCGAGGAACGCCTGGATGTCCTCGCGCTCGCGGAAGGAGAAGAACACGGGGGTGATCGCGCCGAGCTCGAGGCCGAAGGAGCCGATGAACATGAGGTGGTTGAGGATGCGGTTCCACTCGCCCATGAGGACGCGGATCCACTGCGCGCGCGTGGGCACCTCGAGCTCCATGAGCCGCTCGACGGCGAGGGCGACGCCGAGTTCGTTGCAGAAGGCGCTGATCCAGTCGTGGCGGTTGACCAGGGCGATGATCTGCCGGTAGTCGCGGACCTCGGCGAGCTTCTCGAAGCCGCGGTGCATGTAGCCGATGACCGGCCGGGCGCGCACGATGACCTCGCCGTCGAGGTCGATGACGACGCGCAGGACCCCGTGGGTCGCGGGGTGCTGCGGGCCGATGTTGAGGTTCATCTCCTGGGTGACGAGGCTGCGGTCGCGGATCTCCACCGACATCGCCTCGCCGGGCCCGCCCGGCAGCATCACGCCACCCTCCTGCGGCAGGGTCTCGCTCATGCGCTGCCCCCCTCCTCGGGCTCGTCCCCTGCGCCGTCGCCGGCCTTCCCGGACTCGGAGGCCCCACCCGAGGCCGTGGCCCCACCGCCGGCCTCGGCCTCGCGCTGCGCGCGCTTCTTCGCCCGCATCTCCGCGGCCTTCTGCTTCGCGCGCTCGGCCTTCGCCTTCTTCGCGGCGGCGCGCTCCTCCTCGGAGGGCCCTTCGTCGGCAGGCTGCGCGGCCTCGTCGGACGTGGCGGGCTCCTCCTTGGGCTTGGGCACCTTCTCACCCGGCCAGGGCTTGATCTCGCGGGTCGTGAGCAGGAAGTCCTTGCGCAGCGGCCAGCCCTCGAAGTTCTCGACGGTGAGGATGCGCGGCTCGAGGCCCGGGTGGCCCTCGAAGGTGATGCCGTACATGTCGTAGGCCTCGCGCTCGTGCCAGTTCGCGCCGCGGTAGACCCCGGTGAGCGTCGGCAGCCGCGGCGCCTCGCGGCCACCCTCGGCGAGCGCGCGCAGGAGCACCTCGTGGCGGTGCCGTGTGGAGTACAGGCGCGTGACCACGCTGAAGCCGTCCTCGTCGGCGTCGACGCCGGCCATCATGTCGAAGAAGTCCATGCCGAGCGCCTTCTCGCGCTTGCAGAGCGCGGCGACGCGCGGCAGGTGCTCGGGCACGACGTCGACGGTGAGTTGCCCGTGCGCCACCGTCGTCGCGACGATCGCCTCGGGCAGGCGCTCGGCGAGCAGCGCCCCGATGGCCTCGGGCGCGAGGCGGGTCGCCGGAGGCGGCGTCTCGGAGGAGCGGACGGTCGGCATGGGCGGGCCTACATCGGGTCGTCGGCGGGGTGGCGCGTCGGGTCGCCACCACCCACGACGATCGGCTCGGGGATGCGGGGGCCGTAGCGCTCGGCGTGGCGGGCCTTGAGCGACTCGGCGCCGATGCGCTTCTGGAGCTGGACGATCCCGTCGAGCAGCGCCTCGCCGCGCGGCGGGCAGCCGGGCACGTAGACGTCGACCGGCAGGATCTGGTCGACGCCCTTGGTCACCGAGTAGCTGTCCCAGTAGGGGCCGCCGCAGTTCGAGCACGACCCGAAGCTGATGACGTACTTCGGCTCGGGCATCTGCTCGTAGAGCCGCTTGAGGGCGGGCGCCATCTTGTCGGTGAGCGTGCCGGCCACGACCATGAGGTCGGCCTGACGCGGACCGTGGGCGAAGGGGATGACGCCGAGGCGCATGAAGTCGTGCCGCGCGGCGCTCGTGGCGATGAACTCGATCGCGCAGCAGGCGAGACCGAAGTTCATGACCCAGAGGCTGTACTTGCGTCCCCAGTTGAGGACGAACTTCAGCGGCTGTGGGACCTCGGTGCGGTCGATCAGACCCACTTGAGCACGCCCTTCTTCCACTCGTAGGGCAGCGTGATCGTGACGAAGAAGAGGAAGACGAGCATCACCCCGAAGATGAAGCGCTGGTGCTCGCTCGTACCGAGCACGACCGCCCACGGGAAGATGAAGAGCGTCTCGACGTCGAAGATCACGAACATGAAGGCGAACATGTAGTACCGGATGTGGGTGTGCGACCACCCCGTGCCGACCGGGTCGATGCCGCACTCGTAGCTCGAGAGCTTGAAGCCGTACGCACGGTCGGGGCGCACGAGGCGGTTGACGCCGAAGGCCGCGGCGACGAGCAGGATGCCGGCGACGGTGAGCGCGAGCACCGTCGCATAGCTCGTGAGGTAGGCCTCCACGCCCGCAACCCTTTCCTCGGCACTGGCCGTGGCGGAGTCTACGGTCGCGCCGGGGCCCACCCAACACCCCGGGAGCGGAGGCATGCCAGGGGTCCCGACGAGCCGGGACCCGTGACCCTGCTGCGGATGCCGGTGGTGCGCAGGATCTGACGCAGGTCGCCGACGGTCCGCGTCCCGGCGACCGGGCCCGGCCGCAACCCGGGCCCGAGCGAGCCCCGAGGAGCGCGTCGATGCTCAACCTCACGACCCTGCTCGACCCCGCGCCCCCGGCCGCCGACGACGTGCGCTACGGCACCCACAAGCCGGCCGGGGCCGCGCGCCCGGTCGTGGCGTGGACGGTCACCCGCAGCTGCAACCTCGCTTGCCGGCACTGCTACTCCGCCTCGATCAACCACCCCTACCCGGGCGAGCTCACCGAGGAGGAGTGCGACGACTTCGTCGACGACCTCGTCGCGATGCCGGCCTCGGCGCTGCTGCTCAGCGGCGGGGAGCCGACCCAGCACCCGCAGCTGCCCGAGCTCGCCAAGCGCGCGGCCGACGGCGGGCTGCGGGTGACGCTGTCGACGAACGGCACGACGGCGGCCAACCCCTCCTACGCCGACCTCCTCGCAAGCTCGGGGTTCCGCTACGTCGGCATCTCCTTCGACGGCATCGAGCGCATCCACGACGACTTCCGCGGCGTCGAGGGCGCCTACGCCGACGCCCTCGCCGGGGCGCGCAACCTCATGGCGCGCGGCGTGCGCGTCGGGCTGCGGATGACCCTGACCGCCACCGCGGTGCCCTACCTCGAGGACCTCCTCGCCCTCGTCGACGCCGAGGGCTTCGAGCGCGCGTGCTTCTACCACTTCGTGCCCTCCGGCCGGGGCCGCAAGGCCGACGCCGAGACGATCGACCCGCAGACCACGCGCGCAGTCGTCGACCGGCTCATCGAGTTCGCCGACGACCTCCGCGAGCGCCGTCCGGAGGCGGAGATCCTCACCGTCACCAACGCCGCCGACGGCGCCCGCGTGCTCACGTGGCTCGAGGAGCGCGGCCGCGACACCACCGAGGTGCGCCGCCGCCTCGCCCGCGTCGGCGGCAACCGCAGCGGCAAGGCGATCGCCCACGTCTCGAGCACCGGCGACGTCCACCCCGACCAGTTCAGCTGGGGCCGCAAGGTCGGCTCGATCAAGGAACGCCCCTTCTCGGAGATCTGGCGCGACGAGGCCGGCCTGCTCGGCGAGCTGCGCGACCGCCTGCCCAGGCTGTCGGGGCGCTGCGCCTCCTGCCGTTTCCTCGACGTCTGCGGTGGCAACCTCCGCGCCCGGGCCAAGGCGCTGACCGGCGACGCCTGGGCCTCCGACCCCGGCTGCTACCTCACCGACGCCGAGGTCGCCGAGGCGGCGGCGTGAGCACCCCGGCGACCGGGCACCCCGGCGGGCACACCCCCGCGAGCGGCCACCCCGGCGGGTCGGCCCCGGCGACCGGGCACCCCGGCGGGCACACCCCCGCGGCCAACCACCCCGGCGGCAAGCCCGACCTCGACCGCGCGCCGATCACCGTGGCGTGGGAGCTCACCCGCGCCTGCGCGCTGCGCTGCCGCCACTGCCGCGCCTCGGCGATCACCCGGCGCGACCCGGCTGAGCTCGACACCGACGAGGGCAAGGGCCTCATCAGCGACATCGCCGCGGCGGGCGCCCGGGTCCTCGTGCTCACCGGCGGCGATCCGCTCGCCCGCCCCGACCTCGAGGAGCTCGTGGCCTGGGGACGCGCCGAGGGGCTGCACGTCGGGCTCTCCCCGGCGGTGACCGGCCGGCTGCGCTATGCGCGCCTCGCCGACCTCGCCGAGGCCGGCGTGGCCTCGGTGCACCTCTCGCTCGATGGGGCGAGCGCGGCCACCCACGACGGGCTCCGCGGGGTGCGCGGCTCCTTCGAGCGCACGCTCACCGCGCTCGACTGGGTCGGCGAGCTCGGCCTGCGGCTGCAGATCGGCACGTCGGTGACCACCGGCACCGTCGAGGACCTCCCGGCACTCGCCACCCTGCTCACCGACCACCCCGTGACGATGTGGAACCTCTTCTTCCTCGTGCCGACCGGACGCGGCGAGGACCTCGCGACGCTCGACGCCGCCGAGCACGAGGCGGTGCTCACCTGGCTCGCCGAGGCCTCCGAGGACCTGCCGTTCGGGGTGCGCACGACCGCGGCGCCGACGTACCGCCGCATCCGCCACGACCTCGGCCTGCCCCCGCCGCCGGCGGGCAGCGCGAACGACGGGCGCGGGTTCTGCTTCGTGAGCCACACCGGCGAGGTCCACCCCTCGGGCTTCCTGCCGGTGCCGGTCGGCCATGTGCGCGAGGCCCCGCTCGGGGAGATCTACCGCGAGGCGCCGCTCATGCGCGCGCTGCGCGACCCCGCAGCGCTCAAGGGGGCCTGCGGGCGCTGCGACTGGAACCGGATCTGCGGCGGGAGCCGGGCGCGGGCCTACGCGCTGACCGGCGACCCGCTCGCCTCCGACCCCACCTGCGTCCGCGTCCCGGCCCTCACCGGCTGACCACCGCCTGCCGCCGAGTGGCGGATCAGCGTCGCCCCCGCACCGCGATCCGCCAATCGCCGACACGCGACACCGCACCCACCCCCGCCCACCGGCACCCACCGCGCCGAGTGGCGGATCGACGTCGCCCCCGCACCGCGATCCGCCAATCGCCGTGACGGGCGCGCCTGGCGCACGGAGGAGGGGCGGGCCGCAGCCCGCCCCTGCCCCGTCAGGAAGAGCCCTCGCGCGGTCCTACGGGATGAGGATCCCGCGGCCGGGCAGGCGCTCGTGGTGCAGTTCCTTCATCGCGTCGACGGCCTCGTCGAGCGAGAACTTCTGGGTGTGGAGCGTGACCTTGCCCTCGGCCTGGAGCACCATGAGCTCGGCGAGGTCGGCGTAGGTGCCGACGATGTTGCCGATGAAGCTCCGCTCGGTCGAGATGATGTCGATCGCCGGCACGTTGACGTTCTCGCCGTAGCCGATGACGTAGTGGAAGCCGTGGCGACGGACCATCGCCCAGCCGGACTCGATGGCGCCCTTCTCGCCGACGTAGTCGAAGACGACCTCGGCGCCGAGGCCGTTGGTGATGTCGAGGACCTTGTCGACCTCGGAGCCGTCGGCCTTCACGGTGAAGTCCGCGCCCCAGCCCCTCGAGAGCTCGAGGACCTCGTCGGAGGTGTCGACGGCGATGACGTTCGCCGCGGACATCGCCTTCGCCGACTGCAGGCCGATGTGGCCGAGGCCGCCGACGCCGATGACCACCGAGAACATCCCCGGGAGCATCTGGGCGTCGAGCATCGCCTTCTTCGTCGCGTGGTAGGCCGTGAGGCCGGCGTCGGCGTGCGCGGCGACGTCGGCGGGCTCGACGCCCTCGGGCAGCTTCACGAGCGCGCGGGCGTCGGTCTTGAGCAGCTCCGCCCAGCCGCCGTCGTGGGTGATGCCCGGGAAGCTGTGGTCGAGGCAGTGCATCTCATCGCCCTTGCGGCACGGCAGGCAGAAGCCGCAGGTCCTGTGGACGTGGCAGATCACCGCGTCGCCGGGCTTGAGGTGCTCGACTGCCGAGCCGACCTCGTGGACCCAGCCGGCGTTCTCGTGACCGATGGTGTAGGGCAGCTCGGGGTCCACCTTCGGGGCCCACTGGCCCTCCATGATGTGGAGGTCGGTGCGGCACACGCCCGCCCCGCCGATCTTGACGATGACGTCGTGGGGGCCCTCGATCTTGGGTTCGGGTACCTCGTCGACGCTCGGCCACTGGTCGTAGGCGTGCAGACGGACGGCCTTCATATCAGCTCCTTCTGGTCGGACGGATGGTGCAGCGCGCCTCGGACGAGGCGTGGGGGGTGAAGCCGGGTGGAGCGAGGACCATCGAGGGTCTCCTCAGGTGCGCGCGGCCTCGGGCTCGGGCCCGGGCGCAGGCGGCGGGGGACTGGACGGCTCGGTCGGCACGGCGGACAGCGACCCGAACGCCGCCTCGGCGAGGCGGGTGAGGTCGGCGACGAGGCGCTCACGATGCTCGGGGTAGCGGCGGGCGGGCAGCG
>SLNF01000249.1 GCA_007133145.1 Nitriliruptorales bacterium | reverse complement strand
GGCGATCTCCCTCGTCTTGCGGCGCCCGTCGTCCTCGTGCCGGGCGAGGTCGAGCATCGCCCGCACGGCGTAGTCGCCCTTGCGGCCCAGTCGCATGCGCATCGCGGGCAGCCTACTACTCGCAGGCCACCACGCGGGGAGGCGCCACCAGAACGCGGGTGGCTGCTGCCGCGCAGCGGGCACCGCCGTATCCTCGGGGGCGCGTCGAGTCGACGAGGGAGCGACGGTGGCTGAGGCGCACCGCTGGGACGACCGGAGTTGGGAGCAGGTCTGGGACCGCATGCTCGGGCCCGTACAGCGCTACAACTTCGCCCTCACCCTCTGGCGCCAGGAGATCCCCGACGAGCCCTTCGACCGGCGGGTCGTCGTCGAGCTCGCCCGACGTTGGCGGCGTCGCGCGGTCACCCTCATCGTCCTCTGGGGGTTGTGGATCGCCTACTGGACGGTGCTCATGCGCGCGGAGATCACCCTGCGCAACGCCGATTCTGTGGGATTCCCGCTGGCGATGATCGTGCTGGGCTCCGCTGGCGTGGCCTTCTGCGTGCACGCCCGGCGCCGGTTCGAGCCGGTGGCCCGCACACTCGACCCGCCGCGCTTCGAGCCGCCGTCGACCCTCTGAGCCACGGCCGGTCGGCGCAGCCGCCACCCGACGCCCGGGCCGCGCACGGCCCGACGTCCGCCCCCCGCTCCCACCCCGACCATCCGCGCCGCGGATGCTGCCCCGTGAAGGAACCTACGGTTACGGCACCGTAATCTACGGTACCGTAGGCTTGGAGCGGCCGCGGGCGCCGCCCCCGGGTGTCGGGGTCCGCCGCTGGCCGCCACCGCGCAACCGCGGCGCGCACCGGACCGATGACCGCGACGAGCACCGAGGACCACGCCGTGACCGACACCGAGCACGACGCCACCATGCGCGACCCCGCCGCCCTGCCCTGGCAGCCCCGCATCCTCCAGGGCGGCATGGGGGTGGCGGTCTCCGACTGGCGCCTCGCCCGCGCGGCGGCGACCTCCGGGCAGATGGGCATCGTCTCCGGCACGGCGATCGGCCTCGTCATGGCCCGACGGCTGCAACTCGGCGACGAGGGTGGCCACGTGCGCCGTGCGCTCGCCGCACTGCCGCTGCCCGAGGTGGCCGAGCGCGTGCTCTCCCGCTACTACGTCGAGGGCGGCATCCCCGAGGGGCGCCCCTTCAAGGCCGTGCCCGCGTTCACCCCCGACCCGAAGCGGCCCCTCAACGAGCTCACCGTCGCGGGCAACTTCGTCGAGGTCCACCTCGCCAAGGAGGGCCACGACGGCCTCGTCGGCGTCAACCTCCTCCACAAGGTCCGCCTGCCGACGCCGTCCTCGCTCTACGGCGCGCTGCTCGCGGGCGTCGACGCCGTCGTCATGGGCGCGGGCATCCCGCGCGACATCCCACGGATGCTCGACCTCCTCGCCGCGCACCTGCCCGCCGAGGTGCCCCTCGACCTGCCGCCCGCCGCCGACGGCACCCGCCGCGCCCTGCGCTTCGACCCCGCCGACCTCTGGGACGGCGCGAGCCCGCCACCGCCACCGCTGCGGCGCCCGCCGTTCTTCGCGATCGTGAGCTCGCACACCCTCGCCAAGGCGCTTGCACGCGAACCGGTCAGCCGGCCCGACGGCTTCGTCGTCGAGGCGCCGATCGCCGGCGGCCACAACGCGCCACCGCGTGGCAAGGGCCCCCTCGACGAGCGCAACCAGCCCGTCTACGGCCCCCGCGACGACGCCGATCTCACGAAGGTCGCCGAGGTCGGGCTGCCGTTCTGGGTCGCCGGCGGGTACGCCCAGCCCGAGCGCCTCGCCGAGGCGCTCGAGGCCGGCGCGAGCGGGGTGCAGCTCGGCACCGCCTTCGCCTTCTGCGAGGACTCCGGCATCGAGACGAGCCTCAAGCGCCGCGTGCACGAGCAGATCCGACGTGGTGAGGCCGAGATCCTCACCGACGCGGTGGCCTCCCCCACCGGCTTCCCCTTCAAGGTCGCCACGCTGGAGGGGACGCTCTCCGAGCAGGAGGTCTACGAGCAGCGGGGCCGCATCTGCGACCTCGGCTTCCTCACGACGCCGTATGAGCGTCACGACGGCTCGGTGGGGATGCGCTGCCCCTCCGAGCCGGTCGACGACTGGGTGCGCAAGGGCGGCGACATCGCCGAGACCGTCGGCCGCAAGTGCCTGTGCAACGGGCTCGTCGCGACCAACGGACTCGCACAGTCGCGGCCCAACGGCGACGTCGAGCCGCCGATCATCACGAGCGGGGACGACCTCAGCCTCGTCCGCGAACTCCTCGAGCGGCACGGCGCCGAGGGCTACCGCGCGCACCACGTCATCGAGGCCGTGCTCGCCCGCACGCCCGCGCTGTCGGCGCGCGGCGCCTCCTAGCCGGCGGCGTCCCCGGCGTCGGGGCCGCGCGGGCCACGCAGCCCGTCGAAGACGAGCGCGAGCACCCCGTCGGCGATCTCGTCGACGTCACGGCGGCGCTGGGCGACGGCGGGGCGCAAGGCACCGAGGAGGGCGTTGACGAGCTCGGAGTGCAGCACCGGGTCGACGCCAGCGCGGAACTCCCCACAGGCCACCCCATCGGCGATGGCGTGCTCGAGGTGGCCCCGCAGCACCTCGGCGCGCTCGTGGATGGCGCCCATGACCTCGTCGGGGACCCCAGCGTCGACGTGGCTGAGGCCGAAGCGCTGGGGATGGCTCGCGAACTCCCCGAGCTGGGCACGCACGTAGCGCTCCACCCGGGCGGCCGCGCCTTCGGCGTGGGCGAGTTCCTCGAGGAGCTGGGCCTCGAAGCGGTCGATCTCCTCACCCACCCATGCCGCGAGGACGTGGGGCACGTCGGGGAAGTACTTGTAGAGCGTCGGACGGCTCACGCCGGCCCGCTCCGCCAGCGCCGACATCGTCACGCCGGGCATGCCCCGCTCGCAGACGAGCGAGAGCGCCGCCTCGACGATCGCCCGGCGGGTGCGCGCCCGCTGCGCGTCGATCGTGGCGCTCGTGGCGCTCGTGGCGCTCGTGGCGCTCCCGTCGCTCATGGCCTCCATCCTGCCCCACGGCGACCGGCCCGGCCCTGACGAGGGCCCCGGCGACGGGTCGCGCTGCTCAGCACACGTTCGCACTCTACCCTGGCGCTTACAGTTTGTAAGCGATCGGCGGGGGGTATCGACCGCCGCATCGCCCGCCGCCGCACCGAGGAGTCCTGACCCCATGCGCACGTTCTTCGACCTCGTCGAGCGCCTCGTCACACGGCGCCCGCGCACCGTCATCCTCGCGATCGTCGCCCTCACCGTGGTCTTCGCGGGCTTCGCCTCGCAGTCGCAGACCGTCGAGGACGACGCCGCGACGATCGAGAGCCCCGAGGTCGACGCCGCCGAGGTGCTCGACGAGGCGTTCGGCGACACCGAGGACGTCCTGCAGATCATCGTCTCGACCCCCGGGCGGGACGTCCGCAACGCCGACGCGCTCGCCGCGAGCGGGGCGATCGTCGACGCGATCGAGGACAGCGCCGCCGCCGACCGCCTCTCCGAGCAGGCCGGGCGGCCCGCCGTGCTGAGCTTCCTCTCCGGCGCGCAGATGGCCGCGGGCGCCGCCGGGCTCGACCCCACCGGTCTTGACGACGAGACCGTCGCCGAGCTCGACGCGCAGGCCGCGGCGATGCTCCCGCCGGAGGTCGCCGAGCAGACCGCGGGCCTGCTCGGTGACGGCGAGCCGCCGGAGTCCGGGCTCGTCCTCGCCTTCGTCGACACCGATGGACTCGACGACGAGGCCGCCGCCGACGTCCAGCGGACCCTGCGCGACGCGATCCTCGCCGCCGACGTCCCGTCGGGCGTCGACGTCGAACCCTTCAGCTTCGCGCTGCTCTTCGACGACTCCGACGTCGGGCCGGAGGTCGGCCGCCTCTTCGGCACCGCCGCGGCGATCATCCTCGCGGTGCTCTTCGTCGTCTACTGGGTCACCCCGACCCCGGGAACCCGCGCGGCGATCGCCCGCCGCACCGCCGCCGACGTCGGGCTGACCTTCGCGGCGATCCTCATCGCCATCGTGTGGATGCAGGGCAGCGGCGTGATCCTCGGCCCCGACTTCCTCGGCCTGTCGGGCTACTTCAGCCCCCAGACGCAGATCGTGCCGATCCTCATCATCGGCCTCGGGGTCGACTACGCCATCCACGTCTCCGCGCGCTACCGCGAGGAGCTCGGCGCAGGCCGCTCCCCCGACGCCGTCGTCGGCACGTCGCTGCGCACCGTCGGCGTCGCGCTCGTGCTCGCCACCGGCACGACCGTCGTCGGCTTCCTCACCAACCTCGCGAGCCCCGTCGAGTTCCTGCGCACCTTCGGCGTCCTCGCCGCGGCGGGGATCCTCGCGGCGTTCATCGTGAGCGTGACCCTGCTGCCCGCCGCCCGGCTCGTCCTCGACCGGCGCGCCGCGGCGAAGGGCTCCCTGCCGACCGACGCGCTCGGCACGTCGAAGGAGCGCCTGCTGCCGAGGCTCGCCGAGCGCACGTCGATCCTCGCCGAGCGCGCGCCGGTGGCGACGATCGTGGTGGCGCTCGCCCTCGCCGGGCTCGGCGGCTACGGCTACACCCAGCTCGACACCGAGTTCAGCGTCACCGACTTCGTCCCCCAGGACGCGCCCATCCTCGAGGTCTTCGACCAGCTCCAGGAGGACTTCGGCGGCGGGTTCGCCGAGACGACCGAGGTCCTGCTCACCGGCGACCTCGCGACCCCTGAAGCCCACAACGCCGTGGTCGACAGCGTCGAGAACCTCACCGACGTGCGCGACGTCGGTCAGCTCGGCGACGCCGCCGACGCCGACTCGATCGTGAGCGCCCTCGGCTTCGCGCTCGGTCAGGACGACGGCGCGCTCGCGCCCGAGCTCGCCGGGCTCGGCCTCGCAGAGGACGGCCGCGCCGCCGACGACGCCGACGTCGCCGCGATCTACGACCGCCTGCTCGCCGCCGCGCCGCAGGCCATGGGCGAGGTCCTCGCCCAGCGCGGCGACGGCTACGTCGGCCGCATCGTTGCCCGCACGAGCGCCGGGGAGTCCGCCGCCGGCGAGCTCGGCGCCGACCTCGCCGCCGCCTTCGCGCCGGCCTCGGCCGCCGGCATCGAGGCCACGCCGACGAGCCAGGAGATCATCCAGGCGGGCGTGACCAGCGACATCGAGGACTCCCAGCTCGTCTCGCTCGCGATCGCCCTCGGCGCGGCGATGCTCCTGCTCGTCGTGAACTTCTGGATCACCGCCCGCCGCCCGGTCCTCGGGGTGCTCACCATCGCCCCGGTCGGCCTCGTCCTCGCCTACACCTTCGGGATGATGGCGGCCACCGGCATCCCCCTGACCCCGGTGACCGCGACGCTCGCCGCGCTCGCGATCGGCATCGGCGTGCCGTTCACCATCCACGTCACCCACCGCTTCCAGGAGATGCGACGAACGATGCCCGATGCCAGCACCGCGCTGCGGGCCACCGCCCGACGCACCGGCGGCGCGCTCGCCGGCTCGGCGCTCACCACGGTCATCGGCTTCGGGGTGCTCACGACCTCGACGCTCGTGCCCTTCAGCCAGCTCGGGTTCGTCACCGTCTACGCGATCGGCTTCGCCCTGGCAACGGCGATCCTCGTGCTGCCGAGCCTGCTCGTGCTGTGGGACCGCTTCCACCGCCGCATCGGCGAGGAGCCCTTCGCCGCCGACCCACTCGAAGCCGCCGGGCTCGAGGCCAACGGCGGCGTGCCCGCAGCCGGCGACGCCACCGCCGTTGCGGGTCAGCCCACGGCGACGCCGAGCGCGGAGCCGACGAGGTAGCCGAGCAGGCCCGCGCCACCGCCGATGAGCAGCACCCGCAGCCCCGAGCGCCACGGGCTGCGGCGCGTCAGCCGGGTGAGGATCGCCCCCGCGGCGAAGAGCGCGAGGACGCTGAGCAGGACGCTCGACAGCACCGCGGTGCGCCCGCCGGTGAAGAGGAACGGCAGCAGCGGGATCACCCCGCCGGAGGCGAAGAGCAGCCCGTTGGCGGCCGCAGCCCGGTACGGGCTGACGTTCTCGCCGTCCTCGACGACCTGGCCAACCTCGAGGAGCTCGCGCTGGGTGCGCACGCTCACGTACTCGCCCGCCCCCATCGACATCGCCCCCGAGACGATGCCGGCGACCCCGGCGACGAGCACGGCCTCAGGGGTGAACTGCGCACCCGCCACGCCCATGATGAGGCCGAAGTTGCTCACGATGCCGTCCTGCACGCCGAACACCCCGGCGCGGATCGTGTTCGACTGCTCGAGGCCGTTGCGCTGCTCGACCACGTCGGCAGCACCATCCCTCGTCGTTGGCTCGCTCATCACTGCCACGGTAGTCCAGCGCAGGGCACCCTGTCACCACAGGTAAGGTTTCCCTGCCGCCCCTGCCGCTCGTCGGCCGGCCCTCCGCGGGGCCGCCCGGGGGACCCTGCTACGCTGCTCGTAGCCTGTCCCGGCCGGGTGCTGCGGCCCCGCGCCCGGCCCCGGACCACGCCCATGCGCCCGTAGCTCAGGGGACAGAGCAGCGGACTTCTATTCCGCCGGTCGGGGGTTCGAATCCTCCCGGGCGCGCGTGTACGATTGGCGGCCGCCGCGCGCTGCCGCGGCGCATGGTGGCCGTAGCTCAGTCGGTTAGAGCGCCGCGTTGTGGTCGCGGAGGTCGCGGGTTCGATTCCCGTCGGTCACCCTCCTTCCGAGCTCGTACCCGGCGTGGGGTGGCCCGCCGCCCCTCGCGGGCCGTCGAAGGTCGCGGCACGAGGGTGGCCTCACGCATCGGAGTGCTACACTCCCGGATCGCACGATGCCCTCGTAGCTCAACCTGGCAGAGCACCCGGCTCTTAACCGGCGCGTTGAAGGTTCGAATCCTTCCGGGGGCACCACGGGTCAAAATGTGGCCCGCACCCCTCACGGCATCTCCTCCGTTGGCTCTCGCCGACGACCTCGTGGGCCGTACGTCCGCTCACGATGGCAGTTGGCGCACACGACGTCGCACTTGGCGATCTCTTCGCGGAGGCGTTGCGCGGTGACATCACGAACCTGCGAGGCGATCGCCCAGGACTTGACACCTCGAACGTGGTCGAAGTCGAGCACGTAGGGCGGATACCGGCGGCCGCAATCCGCGCAGGGTCGGTCCTTCGCCTCACGCACGAGCCGTCGATTGCCCTCGAGCCGAGCGCGACGGGTCGCTTCCACGGCCAAGAGGTGGCGAGCGCGGTTCTCTGCGTACCACGCAGCCTGGTACGCGGCCTTGCACTCGCGACAGTGGCTCTGCCGGCGGGCACCATCACGACGGCGCAGCGGGAACGCCGCGGCGGGCTTGCGCTGCCCGCAGCGGCTACACGTCCGGTCGGCGTCGGCGGCAGCGTCCATGCGAGGCATCATCGCCCGAGGGTGCGACACCGCCCCGCGCGGCGCGCCCGGTTGTCCACAGGCGCGCGGCGGCGCCGGTCCGGGGCAGGGCGGGCCGCCGGCGCCTCCGCTCACGGGTACGGTCGTGGTAGCGATGACCCTCGCGGTAGGAGGTGGGCGATGTGCGGCCGGTTCGTCGCGGCGACCGACGCCGACGGCTTCGCACGACTGCTCGTCGTCGACGAGCGCCAGACCGACGACCTCGGGCCGAGCTACAACGTGGCGCCGAGCCAACGGGTCTACGCCGCCGCGGAGCACGGCGACCGGCGTCACCTCGTCGCCCTGCGCTGGGGCCTCGTGCCGGGTTGGGCCAAGGATCCCAAGATCGGCAACCGGCTCATCAACGCCCGTAGCGAGACCGCCGCGGAGAAGCCGTCCTTCCGTGACGCCTTCCGCAAGCGCCGGTGTCTCATCCCCGCCGATGGCTTCTACGAGTGGCAGCAGCGCGAGGACGGGCGCAAGGTGCCCCACCTCATCCACCGTGCCGACGAGGCGCCGATGGCCTTCGCCGGGCTCTGGTCGGTGTGGCGCGATCCCGAGGCGCCCGACGCCGAGCCGCTGCGCACGTGCACGATCCTCACGACCGGGGCCAACGCCTTCATGGCCGGGATGCACGACCGCATGCCGGTGATCCTCGAGCCCGACGCCTGGGATCCCTGGCTCGACCGCGACCTCGCCGACGTCGAACGGCTGCGCGGCCTCCTCGGCCCGGCCGACGATCGCCTGCTCACCGGCCATCCGGTCTCGACCGAGGTCAACAGCCCGCGCAACAACCACCCCGGGCTGCTCGAGCCGGTCGACGCCTGAGCGCGCCGCCGCATCTCGGGCCGCCCGTCGTCTCGCGCGGCCGCGCGCCACGATCACCCGCTGCACGGTAGGCCCACGCTCAGCGCGGGGTGGCGAGCTCGCTTGCGAGGAACATGTCGACGGCGTGGTCGACGAGGTCGCTCCAGCGGGTGCCGTCGGGGTCGTTGCTCACCTGCTGGGTGGCGAGGCCGGTGACGAGCGCGGTCCACAGGTCGACGGCCCGCTCGCTCGTCACCCCCGCCAAGGCGAGGATCGCGCGCAGGCGCTCGAGGACCTCCTCGGCCAGCGCGTAGGACGCCGGCGAGGGAGCGAAGCCGGGGACCACGCGCAGGAAGAGGAGCTGGTAGCGCGGCGGGTCGGCGACGCAGAAGTCGACGAACTCCCTCGCGGCCGCGCGCAACAGGTCGACCGGGTCCGCCTCCCGCGGCACCGCGTCGGCCAAGGCGAGCAGCTGCGCGGAGCCCTCGGCGAACATCGCGTCGTAGATGGCCTCCTTGCTGCGGAAGTACCCGTAGAGCGAGGGGGCGCGCATGCCGACCTCGGCCGCGACCTCGCGAAGCGACCAGCCGGTGAGGCCGCGCTCGCGGGCGAGCCGCCATGCGGCGTCGAGGATCTCCCTGCGCGTGGCCTCGTGACGCCGCGCGCGCCGATCGGTCATCGCTGCGCTCCTTCCGGTGCACGCATCTTGGCCCCTTCGGGCCACCCAGGAACGACTCTAACATTGTTTGGAAAAGCTCTTGACGTTAGGCGGCAGGGAGCGTACACCTAACAGCGTTAGGTCAACCTCATGGGGAGGAGCGGAGGATGAGCATCGACACGGTCCGCATGGTGGAGGAGATCCCGCGCATCACACGCAGCACCGATGCCCGGGAGGTGGCGCTGGCCGCCTACGAGCGACTGCTCGAGCTGCTCGAGCGCCTCGAGCCCGTCGACTGGGCCGCGCCCACGGAGTGCCCTGCCTGGGACGTCGCCGCGATGGTCGGCCACCTCATCGGCGCGGGCAAGGCCGGCGCCTCGGTCCGCGAGTCGGTGCGTCAGCAGCGCTGGGGCCGACGCCACGCGGCGGCGTTCGACGGCAACACCCTCGACGCCGTCAACGCCCTCCAGGTCACCGACCACGCGGGGCTGTCGCGGGAGCAGCGACTCGCCGCCCTGCGCGCGGTCGCGGTGCCCGCGGTGCGCGGGCGCATGCGGCTGCCGGCCCTGCTGCGACGCGTCTCGGTGCCACTCGACCCGGGCGGCTCGACGGCGCCGGGCATGCCCGACCGCCTCGAGCTCGGCGCGCTCGTCGACGTCGTCTACACCCGCGACGTCTGGCTGCACCGCGTCGACATCGCCCGGGCCACCGGCCGCCCACTCGACCTCGGCCCCACCGATGCGCGCATCGTCGCCGACGTCGTCGCCGAGTGGGCCGCGCGCCACGGCCGGCCGTTCCACCTCACCCTCTCCGGCCCGGCGGGAGGGCAGTTCCGCCACGGCCACGGCGGACCCCACCTCGAGCACGACGCCGTGGAGTTCTGCCGGACGCTGTCGGGACGGGCAGCTGGGGAGGGGCTGCTCGCCACGCGGGTCGTGTTCTGAGGTCGTGGACGTCGCGGCCGGAGGCAGGAACGCACGCGGCGACCCGTCCGAGCCGTTCGGCGGCGCACAGGGAACGCTCGTCGTCTTCAGCGACATCGCCTGCCCCTGGTCGACCGTCGTCGTGCTCCGGCTGCGCGAGGCGCGTGCCGCCCGGGGGTGCTCCTCCGCGCCGCCGATCCTCCACCTCGCGCACCCGCTCGAGCTCCTGCACCGCAAGCCCTTGGCGCGCCGGATCATCGACGCCGAGATCCCCTCCTGCGCCGCAGCGACGCCGCACTTCGGGTGGTCGCTGTGGCAAGGACGCCTCGACGAGTACCCGATCTCGAGCCTGCTCGCGCTCGAGGCGGTGCAGGCGGCCCGACGCCAGTCCGAGGCCGCCGCCGAGGAACTCGACCTCGCGCTGCGCCGAGCCTTGTTCGTGGAGTCGCGCTGCATCACCCTGCGCCACGAGGTGCTGCGGGCCGCGGCGCGGTGTCCGCTCGTCGACGTCGAGCGTCTCGCGGGCGACCTCGACACCGGAGCCGCGCGCGCGGCGGTCACCCGTCAGTCCCAGGCCGCCCGGGCCGGGGCGGCCACCTGCAGCGGCTTCGTGGTCGCACCGGACGGCTCGGGGCTCTGCAACCCGGGCGTGCGCACCGACTGGCTCGGCCCGACGCTGCCTGCCGGGGTCCCCGTCGTCGTCGCCGACGACCCCGTCCGCTACGGCGATCTCGTGGGCCTCGCGCTCGGCGACCCGGCGGCGTGAGGCTTCCGGGCCCCGCGCCCAATGGCCGACGAGGCCCACATCCCGCCGTGCAGTGCCAGGACGGCGGGTATCGTGCCGACTGCGCGCGAGTGGCGGAACGGTAGACGCGCCAGGTTTAGGTCCTGGTCCCTTCGGGGGTAGGGGTTCGACTCCCCTCTCGCGCACGCCGCGGCCGTCGGCCGCCCCGACGGCCTGCGGCCCGGCCGGGAGGGCCGG
>SLNF01000030.1 GCA_007133145.1 Nitriliruptorales bacterium | reverse complement strand
TCGCGGGCGTAGGCCCACAGCACGGGGTTCTCCGCGAGCTTCTCGCGGTTGCACTTGAAGTGGCCGTGGTAGACGGCGTCGAAGCGCACGAGCGTGGTGAAGAGCCGGATGTCCGCCTCGGTGAGGTGGTCGCCGACGAGGTAGCGCTGGGCGGCGAGGCGCTCGGTGAGCCAGTCGAGGCGGGCGAAGAGCGCCTCGAAGACCCGCTCGTAGGTCCTCTGCCGCTGCGCGAAGCCGGCGCGGTAGACGGCGTTGTTGACGTCGCGGTAGACGAGGGCGTTGACCTCGTCGATCTCCTCGCGCCAGGCTTCGGGGTAGAGGTCGGGGGCGCCCTCGCGGTGGTGGGCGGACCAGTCCGTGGCGAAGTCGAGCGTGATCTGGCCGTAGTCGTTCGTGACGACGCGGCCCGAGGGCACGTCGACGATCGCCGGCACGCTGATGCCCCCCTCGTAGTCGGGGTCGGCGGCGTGGTAGGCCTCGCCGAGGTAGGCGATGCCGAGGACCGGGTCACGCCCGCCGGGGTCGAGGGTGAAGCGCCAGCTGCGCTCGTCCTGGATCGGGTCGGCGACCGCGACGGAGATCGCGTCCTCGAGGCCGAGCAGGCGCCGGGAGATGAGCGCACGATGCGCCCACGGGCAGGCGAGGCTCACGACGAGGCGGTAGCGGCCGGGCTCGACCGGCCAGTCGCCACGCTCGGCGATGCGGTGGTCGAAGCGGGCCGGGGCGCGGACGAAGTCGCCCTCGTCGTCGACGGTGATGCGCTGCACGGGGCCTCCTCAGGCTGACGGGGTCGGGGCAGGGGTGAGGCGGGCGGCGCTGACCCGCCGTCCGAGGCCGAACGTGAGCAGGCCCGCGACGAGCGCCGCCGCGGCGAGGCTCCAGGGGATCGCGCCGACGCCGACGAGGTCGACGAGCGCGCCGATGCCCGGCGGCAGGAGCGCCGAGCCGACCGAGCCGGCGGCGAAGAGCAACGCCACGGCGATCGGCGGCTGGCCGAAGACCCGGGTGAACCAGCTCAGCAGCGTAGGGAAGACGAGCGCGAGGACGACCCCAGTGAGGAGATAGCCGGCGACGGCCAGCCCCGGCAGGGTCGTGACGAGGAGGCTGAGCGCCCCGGCGACGAAGAGCGCCGGCACGAGGTGGCGCTCGGCGACACGGTGGGCGAGCGGCGCGCCGACGGTGCGGCCGAGGGTGAAGGCGATCCAGAACCCGGCGGTCCAGCTCGCGGCGGCCTCCGGGCTGCGGCCGAGGCCGATGAGGTGGGTGGCGAGCCACCCGGCGATGCCCGCCTCGGTGCCGACGTAGAGCCCGAGGCCGAGCATGAAGCCGACCATGAGCGGCAGGCGGCCTCGCGAGGCGAGGGCGGCCGGCGGGGAGACCGGCGGCGCGGGGGTGCGTGCCCCGACGAGGATGAGCCCCGTGCCGGAGCCGAGCCCGAGCAGGGCGAAGGTCGAGAAGGCGACGCCGAACGAGGCCGGCCCGACCGCACCGACGAGCGCCGGCCCGGTGACTGCTCCGACGCCGAAGGCCGCCGACATCGTCGCGAGCACGGTGACGCGGTGGCGGTCGTAGGCGCGGGCGGCCCAGAGGTTGAGCCCGACGACGGTGGCGCCGAAACCGGTGCCGGTAAGCGCCGCACCGAGCAGCGTGATCGGCCAGGTCGGCGCGATCGCGACGGTGAGGAGTCCGAGTCCGAGGGTCACCGCGCCGCCGCCGCTGACCGTCCCGGGGTGCGGGCGGGCGCCGGCGAGCGTCCACGCGAGGATGCCGAGCAGCGTGGCCGCGGAATGCGCACCGATGACGAGGCCGACCTCCCCGGAGGACAGCGCGTAGCGCGCGGCGAGCTCCGGCAGGCTCGGCCCGTAGAGGGCAACCGCGGCGCCGGCGGGGACGAAGGCGAGGTGGCTGCCCACGAGCGCACCGGGGCCCATGCCGGCGGCGTCCTGGGACGTGGGGGGGTCCGTCATCGTGCTCCCGAGGCAGGTGGGTGCGCAGCAGCCCGAGGCTAGCGCGGCCCAACGGCTGCGGTCACTCGCGGCGTGAGGTCAGCCAGGCGCCGACGAGGACGAGGCCGGTGCCGGCCAGCGCGGCGGGGTGGACCTCCTCGCCGAGGAGGGCGACACCGAGCACGATCGCGACGATCGGCGCGAAGTAGATGGCGACGGCGCCCCGGGGGCCGCCGACCCGCCCGACGAGCGTCGTCATGAGGACGAAGGCGAGCCCGGTGCCGAGGAACCCGAGCGGGAGCATCGCGAGTGCCGCGGGCCACGACCAGGTCGAGCCGTCGAGCTGGAGGAGACCGATCGGCGTGACGACGACGAGGGCGGCGAGCTGCGCACGCAGGAGCACCGGCAGGGCGCCGTAGCGCTGCTGGAGTGGCACCGCGAGGTTCGCCGCGAGGCCGTAGAGCACGACGGCGATGAGGATGAGGCCGGTGCCGAAGGCCGTGGCGTCAGCGTCGACGAGGCCGGGGGCGCTGATCGCGACGACGCCGAGGAACCCGACGCCGAAGCCGGCGAGCTGGC
Organism: Nitriliruptorales bacterium; assembly: GCA_007133145.1. Lineage (GTDB taxonomy): Bacteria > Actinomycetota > Nitriliruptoria > Euzebyales > Egibacteraceae > T1Sed10-49. Next base: position 211 of record SLNF01000030.1, on the reverse strand, counting down.
GCAGGCGCGGCGCGCGACGCAGCAGCAGCACCGACCACACGACGGTGAAGATCGGCATTGCGCCGTTGAGCATGCCGGCCACCGAGGAGTCGACCCACTGCTGGGCGAGGGGGAAGAGCGACAGGGGAACGGCCATCCACACGATGCCGAGCAGGGCGATGCGCGGCAGGTCGCCGGCCTCGACACGGGTCCGGGCGCGCGGGACCAGGGC
>SLNF01000356.1 GCA_007133145.1 Nitriliruptorales bacterium | reverse complement strand
CGCCGGAGGTGCAGATCGCGCTCATGACCGCGCGGATCACCCACCTCACCGAGCACCTCAAGACCCACAAGCACGACCACCACTCGCGTCGTGGCCTGCTGCAGCTCGTGGGTCGCCGGCGGCGGCTGCTCAACTACCTCCAGCGCAAGGACATCGAGCGCTACCGCTCCCTCATCTCCCGACTCGGCCTCCGCCGATAGAGGACCCCGCGCCGAGCCCTCCACGGGCTCGGCGTCGTCGTACCGGCCCCGAGGACGTCGATGCGCTCGTCACGCTCGTCAGTTGCCGGTGGCGACGGCTGCACCCGCGCAGTCGTGGCCACTGGGAACTGGCCGCCTGCGAGACGTCGACCCGCTCGGGGCCTCCCCGCCGTGACCCGCTGCGCCGGCACGGTCGCGGCCCACGCAAAGGAGACCCCCTGATGGGAACGCTCGGCACCGTTGAACGCTCCGCCCGCATCGGCGAGTCGGAGATCCGCTTCGAGGCCGGCAAGCTCGCCGGCCAGGCCGGGGGCGCGGTCGTCGCCCACCTCGGCGAGACGAGCCTGCTCGTGACCTCGACGGCCTCGAGCCGTCCCAAGGAGCACCTCGACTTCTTCCCGCTCACCGTCGACTACGAGGAGAAGATGTACGCCGCTGGGCGGATCCCCGGCAGCTTCTTCAAGCGCGAGGGCCGCCCGTCGGAGAACGCGATCCTGACCTGCCGCCTCGTCGACCGGCCGATGCGCCCGGCCTTCGACGACGGCCTGCGCAACGAGATCCAGATCCTCGTCACGACGCTGGCCGCCGACCAGCACCACACCCCCGACGTGCTCGCGATCAACGGCGCGTCGATGGCGACGATGCTCGCGGGCATCCCCTTCGACGGGCCGGTGGCCGGGGTGCGCCTCGCGATGGACCGGGCGGGGGAGTGGACGGCCTTCCCGACGTTCGACGAGCTCGCCGAGGAGGCGGTCTTCGACCTCGTCGTCGCCGGTCGGCTCAACCCCGACAGCGGCGAGATCGATGTGCTCATGGTCGAGGGCGAGGCCACCGAGCAGGCACTCGACCACATCGAGACCGGCGGCGTCGCCCCGACCGAGGAGATCCTCGCCCAGGCGCTCGAAACCGCGAAGGGCTACCTCGCCGAGCTCTGTGACCTGCAACTCGCCTTCGCCGAGGCCGCGGGCACCCGCGAGGGCAGCGACTACCCGCTCTACCCCGCCTACGACGAGCGTGTCTACGCCACCGTCGAGCGGACCGCCACGGAGGACCTCGCTGCGGTCTACGGCGACGACGGCCTCGACAAGGCCACGCGCAACGCCCGCGTCGCCGACCTGCGCGAGGCGGCGGTCGATGCGGTCTTCGACGAGGTCGGCGACCTCGAGCTGACCGACGAGCAGCTCGAGAGCCAGGCCAAGAACGCCTTCCGTTCGCTCGAGAAGGTCACGATCCGCCGGCGCATCGTCAACGACGGGGTACGCATCGACGGCCGCGGGCCGACCGACATCCGACCGCTGTCTGCGGAGGTCGGGGTCCTGCCGCGGGCGCACGGCTCCGGGCTGTTCCAGCGTGGTGAGACCCAGGTGCTCACCATCCTCACCCTCGGGATGTCGAAGGAGGCCCAGCGCCTCGACACCATCGACCCCGAGACCGAGAAGCGCTACATCCACCACTACAACTTCCCGCCGTTCTCCACCGGTGAGACCGGCTTCATGCGCGGGCCGAAGCGCCGCGAGATCGGCCACGGTGCGCTCGCTGAGCGCGCGGTCCTGCCGGTCGTGCCGAAGGTCGAGGACTTCCCCTATGCCCTGCGCCTCGTGAGCGAGGTGCTCTCGTCCAACGGCTCGACGTCGATGGCCTCGACCTGCGCCTCGACGCTCGCGCTCATGGACGCCGGCGTGCCGATCCACGCCCCGGTTGCCGGCATCGCGATGGGCCTCGTCGCCCAGGACGGCAAGCACACGACCCTCACCGACATCCTCGGAGCCGAGGACGCCTTCGGCGACATGGACTTCAAGGTCGCCGGTACTCGCGACTTCGTCACCGCGCTCCAACTCGACACGAAGCTCTCGGGGATCTCCGCCGACCTCCTCGGCGGCGCGCTGCGCCAGGCCCACGACGCCCGTATGCAGATCCTCGACGTCATGACCGAGGCGATCGGCGAGCCGCGCACCGAGCTCAACCCGGCGGCGCCGCGGATCATCACCGAGTACATCCCCCTCGACAAGGTCGGGGAGGTCATCGGGCCGAAGGGCAAGATCGTCCGCGAGATCCAGGACGAGACCGGCGCGCAGGTCTCGGTCGAGGACGCCGAGGGCCGCGGGGTCGTCCAGGTCTTCGCCGCCGACGGCGAGAAGGCGCAGATGGCGCTCGACCGCATCCGCGCGATCGCCAACCCCGTCGTGCCCCAGCCAGGGGAGCGCTACTACGGCACGATCGTGAAGACCACCGACTTCGGCGCCTTCGTGTCGCTCACCCCGGGCAACGACGGCCTCCTGCACATCTCGAAGCTCGGGGGCGACAAGCGCCTCGGCCACGCCGACGAGGCGGTCACCGTCGGCGACAAGCTCTGGGTCGAGGTCCTCGACGTCGTCGACGGCCGCAAGTTCAAGCTCGGCATCGTCGAGGACGCCGAGGGCGGATCGGAGGCCGCCGGGGAGTCCCCCGCGGAGGCCCCCGCCGACGACGCGTCGGCTGGCGGCGGGGGCGCCGAGCCAGCCTCGGCGGAGGCCGGCCAGGCCACGCGCTCGCGGCG
>SLNF01000306.1 GCA_007133145.1 Nitriliruptorales bacterium | reverse complement strand
GGCCTCTCGCCGGCGATCTCCATCGACCAGAAGTCGACGTCGCGCAACCCCCGCTCGACGGTCGGCACGACGACGGAGATCTACGACTACCTGCGCCTGCTCTACGCGCGCATCGGTCAGCCGCACTGCCCGCGCTGCGGGGCGGCGATCGCCAGGCAGACCTCCGAGCAGATCGTCGACCAGATCGAGCGCTATCCGGAGGGCACCCGCTTCCAGGTGCTCGCGCCGGTGGTCCGCGGGCGCAAGGGCGAGTACGAGCGCCTCCTCAGCGAGCTCGCCGGCCGCGGCTTCGCGAGGGCGCGCATCACCTCGGGGACGAACCCGCCGCAGATCGTCGACCTCGCGGGTGAGCGACCCCGCCTCGCGCGCTACGAGCAGCACACCATCGAGGTCATCGTCGACCGCCTCGTCGCCAAGGCGGGGATCCGCCGACGGCTCGCCGACTCCATCGAGGCGGCGCTCGAGGTCGCCGACGGCATCGCCACCGTCGAGACCGTGCCGCGGGAGGGGGAGGGCGAGCCGGTCGCGACGACGTTCAGCGAGCACCTCGCCTGCCCGGCCTGCGAGCTCTCCTTCGACCAGCTCGCCCCCCGGGACTTCTCCTTCAACACCCCCTATGGCGCGTGCGAGACCTGCGCGGGTCTCGGCACGCGTCTCGAGATCGACCCCGAGCTCATCGTCGGCGACCCGGGTCGGAGCCTCGACGACGGCGTGATCCTGCCGTGGGCGACGGGGAGCACCTCGACGTACTACCGGCAGCTGCTGCGCGCGCTCGCCGACCACCTCGGCTTCGACGTCACCACTCCCTGGCGCGAGCTCTCCCCTGAGCACAAGCGGGCGGTGCTCTACGGCATCGCCGCCGACGAGCGCATCCAGGTGAGCTACACCAACCGCTTCGGGCGTCGGCGCCAGTACCGGGCGCGCTACGAGGGCGCGGTCCACCAGCTCCTGCGCCGCCACGGCGAGAGCGACTCCGAGCACACCCGCGCCCGCCTCGAGGAGTACATGCGCGAGGTGCCGTGCTCGACCTGCCACGGCGCGCGGCTCAAGCCCCTCGCGCTCTCGGTCACCGTCGGCGGACGGTCGATCGCCGAGACGACCGCGCTGTCGGTGCGCGACGCCGCGTCCTTCCTCGGCTCCCTCGAGCTCAGCGAGCGCGACGAGCTCATCGCCGAGCGCGTGCTCAAGGAGATCCGCGCCCGCCTGTCCTTCCTCCTCGACGTCGGCCTGGACTACCTCACCCTCGACCGGGCCGCGGGCACCCTCGCCGGCGGGGAGGCGCAGCGCATCCGCCTTGCCACGCAGATCGGCTCGGGGCTCGTCGGCTGTCTCTACGTTCTCGACGAGCCGTCGATCGGGCTGCACCAGCGCGACAACGAGCGACTCATCGAGACGCTGCTGCGGCTGCGCGACCTCGGCAACACCGTCCTCGTCGTCGAGCACGACCGGGCGACGATCGAGGCCGCCGACCACGTCGTCGACATCGGCCCGGGCGCAGGGGAGCACGGCGGCGAGATCGTCCACTCCGGCCCCGTCGTCGAGCTGCCCGACGCGGAGGGCTCGATCACCGGCGACTACCTCGCCGGACGGCGGGAGATCGCCGTGCCCTCCGTGCGTCGCCAGCCCCAGCGGGGCAAGGCGCTCACCGTCCGCGGAGCCCGCGAGCACAACCTCGCCGGGGTCGACGTCCGCTTCCCGCTCTCGACGTTCATCACCGTCACCGGGGTGTCGGGATCGGGCAAGTCCACCCTTGTCAACGACATCCTCCGTCGCGCGCTGTCTCGGGAGCTCAACGACGCCCGTGACGTGCCCGGGCGCCACCGGCGTATCGACGGCATCGACCTCGTCGACAAGATCGTCGGCATCGACCAGTCGCCGATCGGGCGCACACCCCGCTCGAACCCCGCGACCTACACCGGGCTCTTCGACCACATCCGCAAGCTCTTCGCCGCCACCCAGGAGGCGAAGCTGCGGGGCTACCAGCCCGGGCGCTTCAGCTTCAACGTCAAGGGCGGCCGCTGCGAGGCCTGCTCGGGCGACGGGACGATCACCATCGACATGCAGTTCCTGCCGGACATCCATGTGCCCTGCGAGGTCTGCAAGGGCGCGCGGTACAACCGCGAGACCCTCGAGGTGCGCTACAAGGGCAAGCACATCGGCGAGGTCCTCGACACCTCCGTGGAGGAGGCCCTCGGGTTCTTCTCGTCGATACCCGCGATCACCCGTCACCTCGAGACCCTCGTCGACGTCGGCCTCGGCTACGTCCGGCTCGGTCAGCCGGCGACGACGCTGTCGGGCGGGGAGGCCCAGCGCGTCAAACTCGCCTCCGAGCTGCGCAAGCGCGCGACCGGCCAGACCGTCTACATCCTCGACGAGCCGACGACGGGACTGCACTTCGAGGACGTCCGTCGCCTCCTCGACGTCCTCCACCGGCTCGTCGACAAGGGCAACACCGTCATCGTCATCGAGCACGACCTCGACGTCGTCAAGACCGCCGACTGGGTCATCGACCTCGGTCCCGAGGGCGGCTCGAGCGGCGGGCGGATCGTCGCCACCGGCCCGCCCGAGGAGGTCGCCGAGGTGGGGCAGAGCTACACCGGCAAGTTCCTCGCCGAGCTGCTGCGGCGCTGAGCGGGGACGCCGCGCGGCCTAGGCGGTGGCGAGAGCGCCGAGGGCGGCGCGGACCTCGACGGGCGTGGTCGCGGCGACGGCGGCGCGCAGCGCGGTCCGGCGCACG
>SLNF01000198.1 GCA_007133145.1 Nitriliruptorales bacterium | reverse complement strand
GGGACTCCTAGAGGCTCGAGAGGAAGCGGAGGTCGTTCTCGACGAAGAGGCGCAGGTCGGCGATGTCGTGGCGCAGCATCGCCATGCGGTCCACGCCCATCCCCCAGGCGAAGCCCTGGACCTCCTCGGGGTCGTAGCCGCCGGCGGCGAGGACGTTGGGGTGGACCATGCCCGCGCCGAGGAGCTCCATCCAGCGGCCCCCGTACCATGCATCGAGCTCACAGGAGGGCTCGGTGAACGGGAAGAAGTGCGGGCGGAAGCGAAGGGCGACGTCGTCGCCGAGCAGCGCCCGCGCCGCGACCTCGAGGGAGCCCTTGAGGTCGGCGAAGGAGAGGCAGGCGTCGACCGCAAGCCCCTCGATCTGGTGGAACATGGGCAGGTGCGTCGCGTCGGGGGTGTCGCTGCGGTAGACGCGCCCGGGCACGGCGACGTAGAGCGGCGGCTCGCTCGCGAGCATCGCGCGGATCTGCATGGGCGAGGTCTGGGTGCGCAGGAGCACCCCGGTCGAGCCGTCGTCGGCGACGGCCTCGACGCCGTCGAGGCGGTGGACGTAGATCGTGTCGTTGAGGCTGCGCGCCGGGTGGTCCGGGGGGGTGTTGAGCGCGTCGAAGTTGTGCCAGTCGGTCTCGACCTCGGGTCCCTCGGCGACGGCGTAGCCGAGGCCGGTGAGGACGTCGAGCATCGCCTCCATCGTCTCGGCGACCGGATGGAGATGACCGGTGGCCGGCCGACGCGGCGGCAGGGTGACGTCGAGTGCCTCGGCGGCGAGCACGACGCGGTCGCGCTCCTCCTCGAGCTCACGGCGCCGCGCGGCCTCGGCCTCGGCGAGCTCCCCGCGCACGGCGTTGATCGCCGCGCCGAGCTCCCGCCGGGCGTCGGGCTCGAGGCTGCCAAGGGTGCGCTGGAGCTCGGCGAGCGCTGAGCGCTTGCCCAGTCGGCGGGTGCGGGCCTCGTCGAGCTCGTCGAGCGTGGCCGCGGCGCCAAGCGCCGCGAGCGCTTCCTCGCGGATCCGGTCGATCTGCTCTGCGCTCATCGTGCTCCGTCTCGCCTCTCGCTCGTCGCCCGGTCGGGTCCCGCACCGGGGGCGGGTGCCGCGCCGTCGGGGGCGCGCACCGGCAGCTCCACCTCGAGGCGGGTCCGCCGCCCCGGGTCGCTCTCGGCCCAGATGCGCCCACCGTGGGCCTCGACGATCCCACGGGAGATGTAGAGGCCGAGGCCGGTGCCGGCCCGTCGCTCACCCCTCTGACGATAGAACTTCTCGAAGAGCTGGCCCAACGAGGCGGGACTGAGTCGCCCACCCTCGTCCACGACGGAGAGCCGCACGGCCTCGCTGTCGGCCCGACCACGCACGACGACCTGCCCCGCGCCGTAGCGCACGGCGTTCTCCACGAGGTTGGTGAGGACCTGCTCGAGCTTGTCCTCGTCAGCGTCGATGCGCGGGAGGTCGGCGTCGAGGTCGACGACGAGCCCACGGTCCCCGAGCTCGGGCCCTGCCCGGCCGGCGACCCGCTCGACGACCGGGGCGAGGTCGACCGGCGCGCGCCGCAGCGGCAACCGCCCTGCGTCGATGCGGCTCGCGTCGAGGAGCTCACCGAGCAGCCGCGTCACACGGTCGGCGTCGGCGTTGATCACCGTGATCATGTGCCGCTTCTGCTCGTCGCTGAAGCGCTCCCACTTCGTGAGCAGGGTCTTGGTGAAGCCCTTCACGGAGGTCAAGGGGCTGCGGAGCTCGTGGCTCACCGTCGCGACGAGCTCGGAGCGCGCGGCGTCGAGGCGCCGTCGGCGCTCGGCACGCCGCAACGCCACGACGAGCCAGACCCCGCCGGCGAGCGCGTGGCGGGCCGCGGTGACCATGACGGACCGCGGGCCGGCGGTGGTGGCCAGCGTGAGGACCGCCTCGGGCACGCGCGCGACGACGCTGGGCGCGACGGACTCCGACGGCAGCGCCGCCCACCAGTCCACCCCGTTCTCGGTGGTCAGCGCCACCGCCTCCGCGGCGGGACGCCCGACGGGATCGGCGCCGAGCAGGCGGCGGGCCAACGCCGTGGCGTAGGCGACCCGACCGTCGCCGTCGACGACGACGACGGGATCGGGCAGGAGCTCGAAGGCCGTGGCGATCGTCTCGGGCGTGCCGGCACCGGGCACGGCGGCGGCCTGCTCCCTCAGCGGACGCCTCATCGCGCCCCCCGCTGGCGAGCGGCCTCGAGCAGGACCACCGCCGCGGTCGCGGCGAGGTTGAGCGACTCGGCGCGACCCCGCCAGCCCGGGCGGGTGGCGCCGGGCATCGGCACGCGCAGGAGCGCGTCGCAGCCCGCGGCGATCTCGGGCGGCAGGCCGTGGGCCTCCGCGCCGAGGACGAGCAGGCTCGGGGTGGCGAGGTCGGCCTCGGTGTGGGCGAGCGCGCCGCCCGCGTCGAGGCCGAGGACGGCGAGGCCCCGCTCGCGCGCCCCCGAGATCACCGCGGCCGGGTCGACGCCCTCGACGACGGGCAGGTGGAAGACGGAGCCGGCGGAGGCCCGCACCGCCTTGGGGTTGCGCGCGTCGACGCTCCCGGCGGAGAGCAGGACGACGTCGGCCCCGGCGGCGTCGGCGCTGCGGATGATCGCGCCGGCGTTGCCGGGGTCGGCGACCCCGCAGCAGAGCACGGCGAGCGAGGCCACGGCGAGGGCCTCCTCGCCGGTCGGCTCCGCGAGCGCGGCGACACCGACGACGCCCTGGGGGCGCACCGTCGCCGCAAGG